>JANZQE010000387.1:0-2566 GCA_038040705.1 Clostridium sp.
ATTTACAGACAATGTAATAGCAGGACAACAAAGATTACTTGCAAATAATTATGTTCCACTTTCAAGGGAAGAAATTATATCAATATATAACAACTTATATTAAATTGTATTTGTTAAGTATGATATAAAGCAAAAAGCCTAAAGATGTAAATCTTTAGGCTTTTGTTTATTTAATAGAACTTAATTCTTTAAGATTAAATACATCTAGCTCACCCGGCGTTATATTTTTCTTTATAATGTCTACCATGGCGCGCACGGTATCTAATGTAGTGATTACTCCAATAGAACGTTCTAGTGCAGTTCTTCTTATTCTAAAGCCTTCTCTCTTCAAATCATTGCCTTTAGTAGGAGTGTTAATAACCAAGCAAAGTTCTTTATTTTTTAAAATCTCTGGTATAGATATAGTGCCATCCTTATTTTTTATAACCTCTACTACATCCAAACCTTCTTTTTTTAATAATTTAGCGGTTCCTGCAGTTGCAATAAACTTATAATTTAATTGAATTAGCGATTTAGCTATAGGTAAAAATTCCTCCTTATCTTTTGAACTAATTGATGCGAATATTAGCCCTCTTTCTTTTATAAAATCCATTCCGGCCGCTACAAATCCCTTATATAGAGCTTCTTCTATATTTCGACCTATACCAAGGACTTCTCCTGTAGATCTCATTTCTGGTCCAAGGCACACCTCTACCTCGGGCAATTTTTGCGTTGAAAACACAGGCACTTTTACGGAAATAAGTTTTGGCTCTTTATAGACGCCAATTCCATAACCTAAATCTTTAAGCTTTTCTCCTAGCATTACGCGCGTTGCTAGCTCTATAATAGGAACGCCACTTACCTTACTTATATAAGGCACAGTACGACTTGCTCTAGGATTTACTTCTATTATATATAGCTTTTCTTCGAATTCTATAAATTGGATGTTCATCATCCCTATAATCTCGAGTTCCGTTGCAAGTTTTTTAGAATACTCTAATATTTTCCCTTTTATATCTTGAGATATATTTTGACTTGGATACATAGTGATACTATCTCCTGAATGTATACCTGCCCTCTCTAGATGCTCCATAATACCTGGGATTAATATTTCACTTCCGTCACAAATAACATCTACTTCAATTTCCCTACCTACTAAATATTTATCTATTAAAATAGGATTCTTTTCATCCTTTTTAAAGGCGGTTCCTAAATAATGAATTAATTCCTTTTCTGCGTAGGTTATTTCCATCCCTTGGCCACCTAAAACGTAAGAAGGCCTAACAAGTACTGGGTATCCTAAACTTTTAGCCGCAAGAATTCCTTCAGCGAGGCCCCAAACGGCCTTTCCTTTTGGCCTATCAATTTGCGATTTTTCCAAAACACAATCAAATTTTTCTCTATCTTCGGAAGCATCTATTTGTTTCGGTTGTGTTCCAAGAATAGGGACATTGTTCTCGCTTAAAAAATTGGCAAGCTTAATTGCTGTTTGGCCGCCAAACTGTAAAATGACACCTTCAACTTTTTCTTTTTCTACTATGTTAAGAACTTCTTCCTCGGTTAGTGGCTCAAAATACAATTTATCAGAAATATTAAAATCCGTACTAACAGTTTCGGGATTATTGTTCACTATTATGGTTTCAATACCTAATTTTCTTAGAGCCATTACACTATGGACAGAAGCATAATCAAATTCTATACCTTGACCAATTCTAATTGGCCCTGAGCCAATAACCATAATCTTACGTTTGTTACTTACTTCCACTTCGTCATACATCTCGTAGGTAGAATAATAGTAAGGCGAAATTGCTTCGAATTCCCCTCCGCAGGTGTCTACCATTTTATAGGCAGGTTTAATATTCCATATCTTCTTTAGGTCATAAATTACCTTTGCTTTAACCTTTAATAAATCTGCAATCCCATTATCTGAAAAACCTTTTTTCTTTAACATATACAAATGTTCCTTACTTAACGTCGCAACGGACATTCCCTTTAACTTTTCCTCTTCATCCACAATCCATTTTATTTTGTTTACAAAGAAAGGATCTATACCGGTGATTTCACATACTTTATCAAGGCGATAATCACGCCTAAGCATTTCAGCTAAGTAAAAAATCCTTTCATCATCAGGAATCATAACTCTTTTCTTCAATTCTTTCAAATTCTTATTCATATATAAAGGATTTATTAAGGAGAATTTATCTAAATCTAATGAACGAATTCCTTTTAGAAATGCAGCTTCAAAATTGCTTCCTAAAGCCATGATTTCTCCGGTAGCCATCATTTTTGTTCCTAAAGCTCTTTTCGCTCCATAGAATTTGTCAAAGGGCCATTTCGGGAATTTTACAACCACATAATCTAAAGAAGGTTCAAAGCAGGCATAAGTCTTTTGGGTTACTGCGTTTTTGATTTCATCTAGTCCGTATCCCAATGCAATCTTTGCTGCAACTTTTGCTATGGGGTATCCTGTTGCTTTTGAAGCCAAAGCAGAAGATCTGCTTACCCGCGGATTAATTTCAATTATTGCATACTCAAAGCTTAGAGGATTTAAAGCAAGCTGTACATTGCAACCTCCCTCTATTTTTAT
>JANZQE010000388.1:0-7833 GCA_038040705.1 Clostridium sp.
GAGAGGCTGTAAACCTTCCTGTATTTGATTTCAATTCAATGATGGGCCATGTTGCAATTGCTTTAGAAGAAATAAAGCTATATTAAAAAAGTGGTTATGGAGATTTGTGTAAAAGCAAGTCTTTTTCCTTTGCTGGTGTGGCTGTTATTAGAGAGAAGGTATAGGTTCAAATGTTGTATGCAAAATCAAATATAAAGGATTTTATGTTTCTATGGAGAATAATGAATATAAATAGGTTTTAATTATTACATTAATGGAACATAAAACAAAATATAGTTAGTTTTAGTCTTCTAGGGGGAATGTAACATGCTACAACAAGATCAAGAACCAACTTATATTATAGAATCCAAAAAAAGGTGTATTGAATTAGGTATGAAGCAAAATGAACCTAGTGCACCAAAAAATATTATGTCAGAATTAAAATTAGCAGAGAAGAAAGAAACTTATAAAGAAATTTTAGAGGTTGTGAAATCCTTCAGTGAAAAAATATTAAAATCACTAGAAGGTACTCCTATATTAATAGTTATATCAGATGCAAACGGTTATTTATTGGAAATGGTGGGGGATGAAACAATAAAGTCAACAATAGCACAACTAGGAATTAAGCCAGGTATTCAATTTAGCGAGGATATGGGTACAAATGTGGTCAGTTTAACTCTAAAACAAGATCATCCGGTACAGTTAATAGGAACTAATCATTTTCATACGGTTTTACATAACGGTGCATGTTACGGTGTACCATATCATGATAAGAATGAAAATATTATACTAGGAAGCATATGTATTATGACTGCCATAATACTTCACAATCCGTTTTTTTTGATGACGTTGACTACTTTAGTTGATGCAATAGAACGTGAATTATTGCTTAGAAAACAAAATGATAAACTTAATAAAATGAACCAAACCTTACAAAATAAAAATAGAAAGATTGAAGAGCAGAAAAAGGCGTTAGATGCAATAATAGAAAGCACATCAGATGGTATTTCTATTATTGATGACAAAGGAGAATTTAAATTATTAAATAAAAACGCAAGAGAAACGTTCCTTACACCTCAGAATTATTTAGGCAATATACATGAGTGGAACAAACAATGTGAACTTTTCTATTTTAAAGGGAATAAAATTCCAACTGAAAACATTCCTGCTACTAGAGTTTTTCGAGGTGAAAAGTTTTCTGATTTGAAGGTAACTGCAAGATTTCCAAATAAGTTAGTTCATCTTGATATTAGCGGAACACCTATTTATGACACTGAAGGCAAATTTGCTCTGGGAGTAATTTGTAGTCGTGATATGACTAATTATTACAAGCGAGAAGAAATTATAAAAAGTAGAAATGAATTTTTAGATAGACTTATAGATAATCTCGAATTGCCTGTCATTAGACTATCCAGTCCAGATTTAAAGGTTTTGGAAATAAACCAAAAGGCGGTTGATATTGTAAATTTATTCAAGCCAGATATTATATCAGCTGTGCAAATAAAAGGAAATAAAATTTCAGATATAGTTACAAACATTGTTTACGATGAGTATTATAACAAAATTAATGAAGTAATAAAAGAGAAAAAAACAAGGTATATAAATAAAAAAACTCATATAATCAATGGAGATGAAATATATTGGAATGTTATATTTGAACCCGTGTTTGAACTAAATGGAAAAATCCAAGAAATACTTGTGTTGATAATAGATATTACAACTGAAATAAAATCTAACAAAATTATGGAAAGCGAATTGAAAGCCCAAGAAGAGTTTTTAGCCAATATATCCCATGAACTTAAAACTCCATTGAACGTGATATATTCAACAATACAATTATTTAATGTGTATTGTAAAAGTGGTTCTTTAGATCAAAATAAGGAGGCAGTATTTAGATATATTAATTCAATGATGCAAAATTGCTATAGGTTATCTAAACTTATTAATAATATAGTAGATTTATCTAAAATTGAAGCTGGGTTCTTTGAACTTATCTTATCAAATAATAACATAGTAGAAGTTGTCGAGGAAATAGTAATGTCAGTTAAGCCATATACTGATATAAAGGGCTTAAATATAATTTTTGATACTGAAATAGAGGAGAAAATTATTGCTTGTGACCCAGAAAAGATAGAGAGGATATTATTAAATCTTATATCAAACGCAATTAAATTTTCCAATGTAGGAAACGAAATATTTGTTAATATTAAAGAAAAAAATCAGTTCATCGAAATATCGATAAAAGATAATGGCATAGGTATTGAACATAATCAATTAGATATGATATTTAATAGATTTAAGCAAGTAGATAAATCTCTATCAAGAAATGCAGAAGGTACAGGTATAGGGTTAAGTTTAGTTAAGGCAATTGTTGAAATGCATAAAGGTAGAATATATGTTGAAAGTGAGTTTGGGAAAGGAAGTACGTTTACTTTTGAGCTTCCTACCAGAAAAGTGATTCGAGAAAATACAGTGATTAGTGGTAAGATCCGAAATAAAACTGAAGATTTGCAAGTTGAACTTTCAGATTTATATTTATAAGCAAGTAAATACTGTTAACATATATACAATCGAAATAATTTTCTGATTTACTATATTTAATTAAAACTAATTGATGATCATAGTACAATATTAGGGGGTGATAAATATGAAACTTTCCAGGAAGTTATTCAGAATAGTATTAATAGCAAATTCAATTTTAATATTATTTCTTTACATATTTTCAAAATCATATCTGCTTAAAAACTTTATTAATACTGAAATTGATATTACTCATTCAAATACCGAAGTTGTGCTTAATTACATTCAAGTGGATCTTGCTAATTTGAATGCTATAAATGTAGACTATGCAAGATGGGATAACAACTATACTTATTTGGATGATAGAGATAATGAATATATAAAAAGTAAATTTGATGATACAACATCTATGGCAAGAGAAAGAGTAAGTTTTATTTTTATTGTTGATAGTTTAGGAAATACTGTTTATAAAAAAAACATCAAAGATGGCACTAAGGACATATTTACGGAAGCTTTAGCCGAAAATATAACCTCGGATGTCTATAAAAAATTAAAGGATAAAAACACAAAAAACACTACTGGAATTGTTCAATATGATAAAAATCCGATTTTAATATCTGCTGAAAGAATTACAATAGGTGATGGTTCAGGCCAAAGCCCTGGGTTTTTAATTTTTGCGAAGTATTATGATCAAGAAGAGATAGATATCATTAATGAAAATACAAAGATTAAAACAGAGTTACTTGCCTATGATTGTAAACTTGCTTTAATCAATGATTCTGTAAAGGAAGATACATTTGTTAAAGTAACTAATAAAAATTCTAAAAATGGATATGGAATACTTAAGGATATATTTTCTAGGCCTTCTTCCTTTGTGAAGATTACTTTGCCAAGAGATATGTATAAGAATGCTCAAGACACAGTAAATTCTTATCTTCTAATTATAACAGCAGTTTCAGTCTTCTTTTCCATAAGCATTTTATTATTATTCAATATACTTGTTGTCAAAAGAATTAACGCTATAAAATCAATAATTGAAACTGTACATAATTCTAATGACTTATCTGCAGTTATAGTGATAGAAGGGAACGACGAAATTTCTGAACTTGGATGTAAATTTAATGATATGTTCCATAGATTACACAAGTCTGATGAGACTATAGTTACACTTGAATATTATGACACTCTTACTGGTCTTCCAAATAGAAAAAAATTACTTCGAAATGTTAGCGATTTACTAGAAATGGGAAAAGAAAAATTCGCTTTTTTCTTCATAGATTTAGATAACTTTAAATCTATAAATGATAATTTTGGTCATCAAGCAGGCGATAAAGTTCTTGCAGAAGTAGCGGAGAGATTGAAAAACAATACAAGATCAAATGATATAGTAAGTAGAATTGCTGGGGATGAATTTATAGTAATTATCAGAGATATAAAATCTTCATTAAGTGTAACAGTAATTGCAGAAAAACTTGTAAAAATATTAAGTGCAGCGTATATGTATAATGAAAATATAATATATATTGGTGCTAGTGTTGGCATTAGCTTATATCCGGAACATGGGGAGGATGTAGATACTTTAATAAAAAATGCAGATTTAGCTATGTATGAAACTAAAAATAGCGGAGGAAATGGGTATGCTATTTATAATGATATTATGAAGGGTAATTCTATTGATAAGTTAGAAATGAAAAAGAACTTAAAAAATGCAATGGAGAAAAATGAATTTATAACTTACTATCAACCTATTATAGAGCTAAAATCCATGAAAGTCTTAAGTGCGGAATCACTTATAAGATGGAAAAGAGAAGAGAGAATTATTACACCTATAGAATTTATTCCAATTGCAAAGAAGATAGGTGAACTAGTAGAAATCGATAATTGGATGCTAAACAATGCTTGCGTACAATGTAAAAAATGGCAAAAATTAGGTCTTGAGGATTTTTCTATATCCGTAAACACATCCTATAAACAGCTAATTCAATTGAATTTTGTTGAATTTGTAATGGATATATTGCATAAACAGTTACTAGAGCCTAGGTATTTAAATCTGGAAATTACAGAGGATGAAGCCATGGAAAATACTGATTTAATAATAAAAATCCTTACTGAATTAAAATCAAAGGGGATCAAAATTTCACTGGATGATTTTGGGACAGGTTATTCTTCACTTAGTTATGTAAACAAGCTTCCTATCGATACAATTAAAATAGATAGATCACTTATAATAAATTTAAAAAATGATTCTAAAAATAAAGTTATAATTAAATCTATAGTAGTGATGGCACATAGTTTAGGTATTAAAGTTGTTGCAGAAGGAATTGAAACAGAATCAGAATTTATTTTGTTAAAGGAACTTAAGTGTGATTCTATTCAAGGATACTTAATTGGGAAGCCAATGGCATCATCTGATTTTGGAGACAAATTTATCAAGGGAACTCTTCCAATATAAATTAAGATTATCACCTAAAAGCCTGGTATCAAAGGCTTAGAGGATTTCAAGTGAAAACTGAAATATGTTTTATGTTCTCTCAAACAAGTGTTTGGGGGAATTTTTCTTTAGGGGGGCACCCTCTGAATTGGAATTTGAGGATGTTTCGCGTAAATGTATAGGATTATGCGGAATTGTACAGAGTGATAGAATGGCTGAGTTGCAATCTACAAGGGTACAGTAGAACAATAGTTCTTGAATATTAATAATTAATAGAGTAATATAAATATAACTAGGAAAATGAAATATAAAAGCTATGCATTTCTGAAAAATAGAGGAGCATACTATATGAAAACATTTAAAGTACCAGCAAAAATAATACATGAGGGAAAGTCAATAAAATATTTAGAAGAGTTAAAGAGCGATTGTGTTTTTATTGTTACCGATAAAGTAATGTTTGAGCTTGGAATGACAAAAGAAATAACGAAAATATTAGACAAGTCATTTATTAAATATGAGATTTTCTGCGAAGTTGAGCCAGAACCCACTATGGAGATTGTAACAAATGCGCTTAAAAAATTCGTGAGCTTCAAGGCGGATACATTAATTGCTGTTGGAGGGGGTTCTGTAATCGATACCTCAAAGGCTATTATTTATTTTATGGACATGCTAAAATATAAAGTAGAAGATAAAAATTTACAAAAACCATTTTTTATAGCAATTCCAACTACGAGTGGAACAGGTTCGGAAGTTACCTCTTACGCAGTTATAACAGATGCGCAGGAAAATAAAAAAATAACATTAAAAAATGATGTAATGTATGCTGATGTAGCTATATTAGATGCGGAGTTTACAAAGACAGTACCATCATTTGTAATGGCTGATACAGCAATGGATGCTTTAACACATGCACTTGAAGCTTTTGTTTCTAATAATGCTTCGGATTGTACAGATGCATTAGCACAAAGTGCCATAGAAAATATATTTGAGCATGTAGTAAGAGTTTATAAAAATGGGTTAGATAAAGTAAGTAGAGAAAAGATTCATATTGCATCATGTATGGCAGGTATTGCCTTTGAAAATGCAAGTCTTGGAATAAATCATAGTTTAGCTCACGCAATTGGAGCGAAATTTAAAATATCCCATGGAAAAGCTAATGCAATATTATTACCATACATCATAGAATTTAATTGTGGACTATTTGATAAAAATGAGCACAATACTTTTGAAACAGCTAAAAAATATGCAAAAATAGCAAATATATTAAGACTTCCAAATTCCGACTTTAAAGAAGGAGTAGTAATGCTTGTTAAGTCATTAAAAGTACTTAGTAGTGAACTCAATATTCCACTTACAATAAAAGACTTAGGAATTGAAGAAAGCGTATTTAATGAATCTTTAGATGAGTTATGTGAGAGAGCATTAGATGATCAATGTACCTTAGGAAATCCAAGGAAAGCTACAAAAGAGGAATTGTGCAATATTTTAAAAACTGCATATTTAGGTCATTAATATGGAATGTAAAAAATAATAAAGATAGAAGCTATGCTGCATTTAGTTATGTTTTATAATTGTTCATATGGGGGGGATTAGTTTGCTGAATAAGAATAACCTTGACTTTAAAGATATAATTGACATAACTGTCCTGCAAGATATACAAGACAAATTTGGAATGATTACAGGTGTGTCATTTATAACTGTAGACTTTAGAGGAAAGCCAATAACAAAAGCATCTAATTTTTGTAGTTTTTGCAATGAATTAAGAAAATTTCCAGAGGGCTTAGAAATTTGTTGTAAATCTGATGCTCATGGAGGACTGGAAGCCGCGATTAGACAAAAGCCATATATGTATAGATGTCCAGCTGGACTAGTAGACTTTTCAGCACCTATAATTGTACAAGGTCAGTATATAGGTGCTGTTCTTTGTGGGCAAGTAAGAACAGAAAATGACAATTTGAAGAATATATTCGATATTGAGCAAAGCAAATATATATGGGCTGATAACCCAAAGCTTGTAGAGGCTTATAATCAGACTACTTATATAGAATATGAAAAACTTGAGGCTATAGCATCTTTAATTTATACAGTAGTTAATCAACTAGCAGAAAAATCCATGGCTAAACTCATGGAAAAGGAAATAAATAATCATAATATTAAGATGGCAAAAGATAGAAAAGTTATTTTAGAATTAGAAAAAGAACTTATAGAATCAGAATTTAAGACAACTCAAACACAAATAAATCCTCCTTTTCTATTTAATATGCTAAATTCCATAGGAAGATTGGCTTTGATGGAAAAGGCTAAGAAAACTGAGGAAGTAACTTATACTTTGGCAGAACTTCTAAGATACACTTTGAAAAGTACAGATAAGAAAGTGATACTACAAGAAGATATAGAAAATCTATTAAGATATTTAAAAATTCAAAGTGTAAGATTTGGTGATAAAATAAAATATAATGTTGAAATAGAAGATGAGGTTAAAAAAGTTAAAATACCAGCAATGATACTTCAACCATTTATTGAAAATGCTATAATTCATGGAATTCAACCTAAAAAAACGAAAGGTCTAGTAAGGATAAGTGCACGAAGGATAGAAAATGATGCAGTTATAACTATTGAGGACGATGGGGTAGGTATTGGTAAAAACAAACTTAAGAGTCTACTAAATAGCAGGAAAGCGAATTCAAATGATTCAGAATCAACATCTACAGAAATGGGAATATGTAATATAACTGATAGAATGATATCTTATTATGGAGAATAATATAAAATTGAAATAGAAAGTAAAGAAAATATTGGGACTAAAGTTAAAATAAAAATTCCAATCTTGTAAATGTGATACCGTCCTATTAATTACAAATAATGCAATGGGGTTGATAGATTATGTGTAAAATATTGATTGC
>JANZQE010000389.1:0-3295 GCA_038040705.1 Clostridium sp.
ATTGCACCAGGAATATGTCCTTTTGCATAATCTTTATCTTTCCTAGCATCTAGAATTAATATGTCTTTGTTTTTTAAATTTTGAGATAACCATTTTGCATCAGTTATATAGCTACCGTCAACATAAGCTTTTGCATCTTTTCAGTTTCAGTGACTTCTGTATTGCTTTCTTTCTGAGTTATTTTGTTGGCTGAGCAACCCACCAATAACGAACCTACCAGCATTGCTGATACTAATAAAGATAAGAATTGTTGTGATGTTCTATTCATAATTTATTTCCCCCTTGTTAGTTCTCTGGCGTTCAAAACAATTATAATTGTTTTGATCCTGTATACTATATTTATGTAAGTCCAATTTTACAAATAAAATTAGTTGAATAATTTGTAAAACCTTATGCAATTACATTAATAATTATATAGTAAATGCTGAATTCTTAGAAATAGATAATATGTATAGATGAGTACTCATCTATACATATTATCTATTGATGGTCTGACCCCTTACACAGATTGGAAGTTAAACGGACAAGCTGTGTTGATATTCAAGTTTAAATTGATACAAAAAATCAATTATATGTAACAACAAAGGCTTATTTCATAGAGAAATCTATGGAGTAGGCTTTTTATCTCATCCATTTAATCGAAAGTTAGTATTCGCTGACATAAATGTTATTCTATATAGAGGAAATTGGTAATTAATGTAGAAATATAGGGTTAATATGTTTGAATAATTAAAGGCGTACATTTATGAATGATTTGAGACTATCAAATATGAAAAATAGTATCAATTAGTTAAAGGTGATATAAAACAAGAACGAAGAATTATTAAAGCAAACTGGAGAAAAATTTAATATATTTTCAATACTTAGAAACAAAAACTGTTCAAGCTTTTGACAAGGGTCTGGCCCCTTACACAGATTGGAAGTGAAACGGACAAGCTGTGTTGCTACTTTCACAATTGACTAAAATAGATTATTTAAAGGGCGTGGCGAAAGTAATGTATATTGATGCACATACTCATTTAGACTTCTTTAATATTAAGATAGATGATGCGATAAATCAAATTAATAATTTAAAAATCCTAACTATTGCTAATAGTATGGATATAGAAAGTTACTTAAAAAACAAGGAATATAGCCAAAGGAGTCAATATATTAAGGCTACCTTTGGAATCCATCCATGGAAGGCTGTAGGATATAAGGGTGAACTTGAAGATTTAATCCCTTTTATTGAGGAAAGTGAACTTATAGGGGAAATAGGATTAGATTTCATTTGGGTGGAAGATAAGAGTACCTATGAGGCACAAAGAAAAATTTTTAATTTTATATTAGTGGAGAGTATAAAAAGAAACAAGGTCATATCTATACATACAAAAGGAGCAGAGGAAGAAATCTATAATATTCTTAAGAGTTATAGCTATTGTAAAGTGATTATTCATTGGTATAGTGGTGATATTAAAACCTTAGATAAGCTTATTGAGCTTGGCTGCTATTTTACTATAAGTGTTGATCTAGGCTATTCTAAATTAACAGAAGAAATATTAGCTAGGATTCCAATAGATAGATTACTTGTGGAGACTGATGGTCCAGCAGCTTTAGAATGGGTAAATGGTGATTATGGCTATCCAAGAGTAATAATTGATGTTATAAAAAATGTTTCAGAGAGAAAAATAATTTCCCCAGATAGACTATTAAAGATTTTAGAAGAGAATTTTTTAAAATTAACTGAAATTAAGTCTGATAAAAAATAATTGAATTATGTCATGTATATACCTGATTTACGGTAAAGATGTTATTTTTTATTAACAATTAGCAATAAAAGTTGTTCCAGATTTTTACAAGGGTCTGGCCCCTTGCACAGATTGGAAATGAAACGGACAAGCTGTGTTTCTAGATTATTTTAGAAAAAATTATCAGAGGTAAGTTTGATGATTTTTTTTATGCAAAAAAGAAATCTTGAAATATAGATAGAAGCTTGAAGTCTTCTACCTATATTTGATTCCTATGTAATGTAACTCATACAATTATAAGCGCATATGATATAGTATAAATACTTTAAAAGGAGGAGAAAATTGACTTATAAATTGATTGAATCAACAGTGACCAGTACAGAAAAGAATTATAATGCAGCAAAAAATTTAATTATTGAAGACTTTATAATGGAAACAAATGAGCATTGTGAAAATACTGTAAATAAGAAAGAAAAAACTGTAGACAATAAAGAAAATATTGTAAATAAAAAAGGAAAAACTAATGAAGATTTTAAATTAAGTATGTCCTCTGAAGTTGGACCATTAACACCTCTTCAGTGTAGTGAAAGAGCATCTAATATTCGTACAGATGCAGCCATTTTTCAAAGGGATCTTCCTATTCCCAGTCACCCATGTAATGGAGATGAATGCTTTTATCCAAATAAAATTGCAAACTATTCTAAGGCCTTGCCACATAATGAATTAGGCGAGGTTAATATGAATGCCTACAATATATTTCTTAAGGCTTTAACAACCGGCAATCCTGAAATGTTTGAAGAGATACCTTTAGGTGGTATTACAAAACTTACCAATCCTCAAGGCTCATATGCATTTGATTTGGAAGGGCCTAATCCTCATCACTTAACTACGCCTATAGCACCTAACTTTAGTAGTGCATGGATGGCTAGTGAGATGGCTGAAGATTATTGGAGAGCATTAACTCGGGATATACCTTTTGTTAAATATGATACTTCACTTCTTACCCGTGAAGCCGCATATGATATGTCTAATTTTTCAGATTATCGTGGACCAAAGGATTGTAATAAAGTTACTACTAAAACATTATTTCGGGGTAATACAGAGGGAGATTTAGTAGGTCCTTATATTTCTCAATTTTTGTGGAATGATATTCCATTTGGCAGTAATATTCTTAAGCAACAATATCGTACACTATTAGCTGAAAAGGACTATATGACTTCTTATGATGAATGGTTAAACATTGAGAATGGTGGTACTACTAATAGTTCAATTGCATTTGATCCTGAATATCGTTATATTCGTAATGGTAGAGATTTAGCACAGTGGGTTCATGGAGATTTTACCTATCAAACTGTGTTAAATGCCTCTTTAATTCTGTTAGATTTGGGAGATAAGGCACTATCTCCACAAAATCCTTATTTATGCTCAAAAACACAATGTGGTTTTGTTACTTTTGGTGCACCATATATTTTAGATTTGATTGGAAAATCAGCAAGAATAGCACTAGAAAATGCTTGGTTCCAAAAATTCCTAGTACACCGTAGACTACGCCCTGAAGAATTTGGAGG
>JANZQE010000390.1:0-4229 GCA_038040705.1 Clostridium sp.
GTGGAGAACCAACTATTCATCCTGATATTTTAGAAATTATCAGAATGGCTAAATCTAAAAACTTTAAATATGTAATGTTAAATACTAATGGTATAAGAATTGCGGAAGACGAAGAATTTGCCCGCGCGTTACAAGAGTTTGTAGGAGGTTTTGAAGTTTATCTTCAATTTGATGGGTTTAAACAATCAACTTACAATTCTTTAAGAGGCAAGGATCTATTACCCATTAAGAAAAAGGCTTTAGATAATCTGTCAAAATACAAAATACCTACAACTCTGGTTTCTACAATAACTACTGGAGTAAATGATGATGAAGTTGGTGAGATATTTACGTTTGGTATAAATAGTCCGTATGTTCGTGGTATCAATTTTCAACCAGCAGCCTTCTTTGGCAGAACCATCGGTATAGATAGAAATAATAGAGTTACACTTTCAGGAATATTAAAGAGAATGGAAGAGCAATCTGCTGGAATGCTTAAAATGGATGATTTTATTCCTCTTCCCTGCGACTCAGAAAGAGTAGCTATCACCTATATGTACAAAACATCAAAAGGAGGCTTTATCCCAATAACAAGAAACGCAAAGATACATGAATATCTTCACCTTATAAATAATACTTTTGTATTTACTATTGAAGATGCATTAAAAAATGCAGGTAAAAGCATTACAGATATGAAAACAACTTGCGACTGCTTTAAATTCCTAAAAGACTTTAGACAGATTGTTCCATTAGATTTTTTTATAAAATCTAAAGAAAAGAAAATGGAATATGTAGATGAGAATACCTTTAGAGTTAGTGTAAGCTCTTTTGTTGATGCTTATAATTTTGATACTAGGTCAATGCAAAAGGAATGTGTTCATGTGGTAACCGAGGATTTGCGAAAAATACCATTTTCAGCTTATAATATTCTTCATAGAAATGGGTGCACATAATGTTATCGATCAAAATTCCGGATATGTTCTCATTTGTTATTCAGCTTACTATATGTATTTGTGTATTAGGTCTGTTTGTTTCAATCCTTATAGATTTCACCTTATATACAAGAGATGAACATATTAAAAAAGAAAAGAAGTCTATAGTGGAAACAGGTTCAATGACATTATTTTTAGTTGCTTTTTATTTAATCCTTACTACTAAAATAGGGATAGTACCAATATACAATAATAACTTAAATCATACTATTATTATCATAGGGACATTAGCCATTGTTAGTGGTTGTATTATGAATATAATGGGTAGGTTTAATTTGGGAAGTAATTGGGCTAATCATATAAAAATATATGATGAACATACGCTAGTTCAAAGTGGAATGTATAAAATTGTTAGACATCCACTATATGCCTCTATTATGCTCATGTTTTATGGTGCAGTTTTAGTATATAGAAATATGTTATGTTTTCTCGCAGTTACATTTATATTTATACCATTTATGTACTATAGGGCAAAGCAAGAAGAAATATTATTAATTCAAACTTTCTCTGAATACAATGATTATATAAAAAGAACAGGAATGTTTTTCCCGAAAATATTTTAAATAAGAAAGGGGTGATTTTATGAAAGAGTGTAGACCTGTTGCAGTTTCACGTGCAGCCTTTAGTTTCTGCAAATATACAGTGGCCTTAATATTTTGGCTATCACTTATGTTTCAAAGTAAGACGTTAGTTGTAATAGGGTTTTCAATTCTCTTACTGTCCGCGATATTAAAAGTTAAAAACGCTCCTTTAGTTTTTCTTTATACCTATACTATTAATAAAAGATTTCCATCTAAGATTGAGATTTTAGATGAGAAGGCCGTTTGTTTTGCTCACATGGTAGGGGCAATAATGTCTGGCATAGCACTTTTATTTCTTTATTTTATTCATCCTTTGACTGGATGGATAATAACTGGAGTACTAGCTGTTTTAAAAACATCTGCATCTTTTGGGTTTTGTGGAGCTATGAAGCTTTATGTGTGTCTTAATAGTCCTAATGGCAATTGTTGCAGAATTGGTAAAAAAGTAAAGCAGTGTAAGGTAAAATAAGATAGGGTGTGAATTAATGTTTAATAATGAAGAATGGGGGTTAAGGCCTGTACTTTTTAAAATAGGCGACTTTCCAATTGAAGCTTACCCTGTAATGTTATTTTTAGCACTAATGGTAGGGATTGGAATATATATTTGGCAACTTAAAAAAGATGGCATAAAAAATTCAAATGCTTTTTATATTGCCTTATTTGGTATAGTAGGGGGAACAATAGGCGCAAAATTACCTCTTATATTTATGTATTGGAATGAAATTAATGCTAATGCTAATTCACTTAATGCTGTGCTGCAAGGAAGAACAATAGTTGGTGGATTAATTGGAGGTAGCGTTAGTATATTAATAGCAAAGCGAGCATTTAATATAAAGGAAAGAATGGGAAATCAACTGGCTATCCCAATTACTGTCGCCATGGCAATTGGAAGAGTAGGCTGTGTGCTTAGAGGTTGCTGTTATGGAAAAGAAACACATTTAGCATGGGGCGTAGATTTTGGTGATCATATATTAAGGCATCCTACTCAAATATATGAAATAATATTTGATATAGCTATGGTAATTTATTTATCTATAAGAAAACGAAAAGGTGTAAAACCAGGACAACTTTATTCTATTTTTTTGAATGGGTATCTTAGTTTCAGATTTTTACTAGAATTTATAAGAGTGGAGAAGGTATCTTTTATTTTTCTGACAGACTTTCAGATACTATGTATAGTAGGTTTACTGTTTATCAATAGAAAATATTTATTATCTATATTTATGAGAAGGGAAGTGTAATAACATGAGTAATAAAAAAAGTCCTTGGGGCGATATATTTTTAGGTTTAGGATTATCTCTCTTGCTTATTGTATCCATAATTGCAAGCCTCTATATTGGTATGGCAGGAATAGTTTCTATTATAATGTTAATTCTAATATCTTGTTCAGCATTTTTGTCAGTTAGGCTTATACGACGAAACCGTCCGATAGCAGGTAAAATACTTCTTGCAACAGTTATACCTTTGACGCTTCTATTATTGCTCTTTGGTGCGTGTTTTGTGTCCATGGGTCAAGTATAAACTGAATATATTTATGTTATGAAAAGGAAAGGCTGTTATAAGATATATGATAACATCCTTTTGATGTTTACAAAAATTTCAGGAGAAATATAAACTCCGTTTTTTTTTAGTCAACGATTAATTAGTATTAACTTTCACATTATATATCACAACAACTATAAAATCAGACAATGATATAGTATATTTTTGCAATTAAGAGGAGGAAATAAAATATGATTATAACAGGAAAAAAGGTAGGAATGTTTGTAGGGATTTTAGCAGTTTTAGTCTCAGTAATTATGCTGATAAGTAATATATTGTTTGAAAAAAATTTAGCTTATATAGCAATTTGGTTATGTAGTATTTCAGGTGCAATGTTATTATTGCTTTTATCTACAAAGAAAGAAAAGTAGGAACATAATTTTTGTTGTTAATTAGAGGAGGACAAGTACCTCCTTTAATTATATATGTAGTTTCAACGCTGTATTAAAACATTGCCTTAAACTAAAATGGCGTATACTATCTTACGGCTGTTTTCTTTGCGCGAATATCTGGCGTACCACAATTCACTTGCTCTTTTTCAGCATGAGTTTTTTTAAAACAATAAACATATTTTTTCTGACTTATCTATACTACCCCAAAATCAAGAAAAATACTAAATTAATTTGACTACTGGATATTTGACTAAATCAAACCTGGATTAGCTTCCTGCCTCTTTTTGCTATAATTTTTTTTCAACACCACACTTATTTTAATAAACTTTAGTTTTATTTATTCTTATAAATCTCCATTATAATCTCTATAAAAACCATTCAATATAATAAAAGTTATATTGAATGGTTTTAATTATACTTTAAAACACGCATTTTTATTGATTTTATATGCTTTTTTAAAAATTATATGGTATACTTAGATTGTAAACATTATGTATACGTAATAAATTACTATGTAAACATAAGTATACAAATGTAAACATTATATAATTTATTATAATGTATATTGTTTTTTTAAATTTTTTATATAAATTATTCATTAAAACATTATTGAACTAAGATATGATAGGAATTACACTGTTTATAGAAATGTTTTTAGCAATTAACAGCTAAGTACGGAGTATAACTCCGTTAATTTGTAATAATATACGATTTTATTCTAATAATCATTAAAAATACTGGAC
>JANZQE010000391.1:0-8465 GCA_038040705.1 Clostridium sp.
TTCGTAGCCTCTGCTATCTTCCTTAGATTGTAGAACTTTCAAATTATCGAGTGATAATATAAAAGTGTTTATAAGATAATTTTTTTTAAATTTTTGAGCATAATATGAGTAAATTATATCATATATACTAAATCATTAAGAGTTTTTTATTGTTTTATTTATAAATATTTATTTTCTGTGATTTTAAGTCATAGTTGTCATTAAAAATTGAATTTGAACCTATTTTACATATATTATCTAAATTTAGGTCATTATAATATATAAGTGGTTTAATAAATATATATATGAAGGGAGTGTATTATATGAGATTATTACGTTGGGTAGGCGGAATAGTAGTTTTCTTTTGGGTATTAGGGCTTATATTAAAAATTGGTGGAAGCATGATTCATCTTTTGCTTTTAATGGCTGCAATAGTGTTCATTGTAGATTTGAGTTTAGAAAGAGTAAGAAAAAAGAGAAGAATACCTTAGTATATTACAATCTACACCTAGTAATAAACTGAAAATAGTTTGTTGTAAAGCTACAATTTTATTGATATAATATTTAAACATATAAAGTAATTAAAATATATGTGAAAGGTAGTGTTATATATGGGGTTTTTAAGGTGGATAGGTGGAATAGTAGTATTCTTTTGGGTTTTAGGATTAATATTTAGAATAGGTGGAGGAATGATACATACACTACTTGTTATTGCTGCAATAGTGTTTATTGTGGATAAGATTTCTGGAAAAAGAATAAGGTAGAGACATAACATAATAATAGTTTTCTATTTAAATTCACAATCTTTTAAAAAACAAATAAGTATCTTGCATTTAAGCAAATATACTTATTTGTTTTTTTATTTAACCAATTTGAGTTTTATTTTTTAATGAATCGTTAACTACATATAAATACATGCCTTTCAAATGTTCCTTTAGACACGGTACACCTATCATCTATATGAAAACCAACGGAGGTAATTTGCATCTCCATATCTTCAAAAGTTATAATAACCATTTTATCTGCTATTTTGCGGGTGGTTTCAATAATGGCTAATTGCTCGCTTGGAGTAATTTGAGTAAATATGTTATAAGGAAGATCAACGATTGCCACATCAAATTTTTCTATAATATCATGCATATTGCCAATAGTTATTACATCTTCATATCCAAAATACCTAAGGTTTGTCTTTGCATTTTTACCAATGTATTCGTTTATCTCATACCCTTTAATATTAAGTTGCATTGAAATAGCTTCTATTATTACCGTTCCAATTCCACAACAAGGGTCAACAATGCTATAATTCAAGCTATTACCTACTGCTATATTAACAAGTGATCTACTAACATTAACCTTTAATGCATTGGAGTAAGAAAAAGGTTTTCTATTGTGAAGTAGCCAGTCAGATGTGTTACTTTCACATTCACCAAATACCCATTTATTATTTAGCTTTGTTATCCCAAAAATATTTTCAGGTTTTTTTAGTTCCGCTTCTCCAAGTATACTATATCCTATTTCAAACTCAATCTTACGACCTTCATGAAAACCCATTATCTCATCAGTGGAATTTATATACACAACTTTATAATTTATGCTAGTTAGTTTATCTATAACAATTTGATCAATAATTTGTTTCATTGTGTCACCAGTATATATTATAGAGATACACTTTTTTATAAAAGGACTTCTAGATGGATCTACATAGATATCAGAAAATAAGTATTTGTCATGGAGGGGCTTATTAAACAGGCACTTCATTTCCATTTTACATAAGCTCTCTTCATCTTTAGAATAATTAGTTGTGTACAAATATTTTTTCTCGTTTTGTTGTAGCTTAAACATTAAAGCACATCCTTTTACCGTTTATATTATATTTATATCTTTCAAAAAATTATGAACTCTTTTTTCATATTCATTACTATTTTGAGAATATGACTGCGCGTGTCCTGCACCTTGTGCAATATATATGTCTTTGTAGCCATTCTTTACTGAGTACATTTGCTTACACATAAAAATAGGCACATAGTCATCTTTTTCACCATGAATAAACAATATTGGAATGCTCACCTTCGGTAGACTGGTTATTGGTGACACATCTTTGAAACTCCACCCTGCTCGCATTTTACATATTCTACTCGATAATTTAATTAAGAATGTTTTTTTAATATTATAGTCTTTTGCTAGTCTATGAATAAATAAATCTTCTGCATCAGAATATCCGCAGTCATCTATGCAAAACTTAATACGAGAGTCTATTGCTATGTTTTGAAGGACTGTTCCAGCCCCCATGGATTCGCCATGTAGTCCTACTATTATGTCTTTCCCTAAGTTATTATATAACCAATCTGTACACTTTTTTAAATCAAACTTTTCGTAATAACCAAAAGAGGTGTCTTTTCCACCACTTAGACCATGATTTCTATGATCATAAATAAACACAGCGAAACCTGTTTTTAGAAACATATCCATGTATTTAACAGAACCATATAAACTCCAAGTTATTCCGTGACATAAGATTATAACTTTTTTCGCATGATTATTTGGAAAGAAAAAGCCATGAATTTTATAGTCATAATTAGAATCCATATATATTTCTTGCTTTTCTAATTTGCTAAATTTATCTATTTGGATATTACCTTTTTCTATTTCATAATTGTAGGTATAATTATATTTCGAAACCTTAGGATGCAGAATTATGTTAGAAAAATGCCATCCTATTACAAAAATAGCAATAAAAAAAGCGATAATAATTAAAAATGTTATTATAAGTATTACTATTGGCATTATAACATCTCCTAATAAAAGATCCTTATATTTAATTATAAGGATCTTTTAGAATTACAAATATGATTTAATACTAAGTTATTTTTTTCTTTTTAAAGATAATATTACCGTGGTAACTCCTGCTAAAATTAATATGGTATAACCCCAGAAGGGAATCGTTGTAAATATATTTGTTGCCTCATAATGAATTACGATAGAACTTAGTGCAGGCACCACTAGAGTATCACCTCTAAATTGTTTTATTGTTTCAATTCCGGCACTTTCACCATCTACAACAATATTCCAGGTTCCTTTCTTAGACAATTTAATTTTTGTGTCTTCTTTATTTGCATTGAATGCTACTACTATATTAGCCCAAGAATCCATATTTGCATTGTAGTTCATTTCATATGCCACTACATTTTTAGGTGTTGTTAAAAATTTCAAGTTCTTCTTAATCATATCAGCTGATGTCATTTTGAAGGCAGGATGTGCCTTTCTTAATGATATTAAGCCTTTAAAATAATTAACAGTTGCAATATTTTCAGATTTTCTCGCCCAGTCAAGCTTATTTACAGTATCAGAAGACTTATATGAATTTGCATCTCCATCTTTAGTTCTTAGAAATTCTTGACCAGCCTGAAAAAATGGGATGCCTTGTGAGGTAAGAATTATAGAATCTGCTAATCTATGCATTTTTAATCTTGTTTCATCATCATCCTCTGGATTTGTTAGAAGAAGTTTATCCCATAATGTATTGTTATCGTGATCTTCAGCATAATTAACAGATTGTATTGGTTCTATCTTTCCCCAAGTAGTTATATTACTTGAGTAATCAATTGCTCCAACTATTCCTTTTTTTATGCTCGTTTCTGTGCTCTCCTTACCATTAACAAAGCCCTTTTCTATTGTTTCGATCACACTACCCTTTATTCCATCTCTTATAGTATCATTAAAGTGACCTATTTCCGGCATTTTACTGGCATTGTTTTGGGTTGCTTTCATATCAGATGCAAGCGTTGTACCCATATCCCACCCCTCCCCGATAACTAGAATGGAAGGGTTTAAACTACTTAAGCTATTTCTAACTTCTGTCATAGTTTGTATATCAAGAAGGCCCATAAGGCTAAATCTAAATCCATCTAAATTATATTCTTTCGCCCAATACGTCACTGAATCCACTATGAATTTCCTTGCCATTGCGTTTTCTGAAGCAATGGTGTTTCCACTACCACTTTCATTTATGTTTTTACCATCTTCTGTATATCTAAAATAATAGCCAGGTACTAATTTATTGAAATTAGAATCTTTGCTGTTGAACATATGGTTATAAACTACATCCATAGTTACCCTTAGCCCTTTGTCGTGTAATGATTGTACTGCTTGCTTTAATTCTTTCACTCTAAGACTTGGATTATATGGATCTGTTGAATAACTCCCTTCAGGAGCATTATAGTTTTTAGGATCGTATCCCCAGTTAAATTGAGGATTAGTGGAGGTCTCATCTAGACTAGCATAATCAAATATGGGCATAAGTTGGACATGCGTTACCCCTAATTCTTTTATATAATCAACACCTGTTTTTTTGCCATCAACTCCAACAGTTCCCGATTCAGTAAATGCTAAAAACTTACCTTTATTTTCCATACCACTAGAATTATCAATAGAAAAATCACTAACATGTAGTTCATATATAATTGCATCCGTTAAATTTTTTAAATTAGGTTTTTCTTTTGGCTTCCATGTTTCTGGATTTGTTTCATTTAAATCTATTACAGCACCTTTATCGCCATTTGCAGCTACAGAACGAGCGTAAGGGTCAACTGCCTCAGTCCAAATTCCTCCAATATTAACCTTGTAAGTATAAAATATACCCTTTTGATCTCCATCTAAGTCAACAAACCAGGTTCCCTTTTCACCTTTATTCATAACCGCTTCATTACCAGTTTTAGCATCCCACTCCGTGTAAGTTACAAGTTTTACTTCAGTTGCTGTTGGCGCCCAAACTTTAAAACTTGTTTTATCTGTAGAATACGTATTGCCTAAATCCGATCCACTGTAATAAAACATTTTTTCAAAACCATCGCTTCCCATTACATCCCCAAGAACTATCACCTTATCTGGGAATCCTTCCCTAGAAACCAAAAGTTTTTGACCCGGGTTCACATTTTTTGTAAGTTCTATTTTAGCAATAGTTGTAGTGCCATCTATTACGCTATCACTTGTTATATTATCTATTTCTACATCCAATCCATCAGCCTTAACAGTAATGCCTTCATTGCTGCTTTTGGTAAATGGAATTGCCATGTTTGTTTCTATTCTAATGATATTGAGGTCATCTAACTTTGCAACTGTAAATTTACCTGTTTCATCTGTAGTTTCGTCAGCTTTAGTTGAAGAAGTTGCTTCAACTAAAGAATAATATACTGTAGTGTCTCCTCCATTAAGCCAAATTTCAGAAACGCCTTCTTCGAATTTCTCGACAAATCTATCATCCTCAGTGTCTCTTTCCCATTCATCCGTACGCACTATGAATCCTACTTTATTTAAATCTCCATCGAATTCAGCTTCGCAAATCTGACCAAATGCGTCTTTTTTAGTAAAATCAAATTTACTACCATCCTTTTGATCTGCCCACATCCACATAGTCCCTTTTGAATTACTTTTGGAATCTTTAGCATAATGAACAATCACCTTTGTTTTCCCGCTAATGGCAAACGTTTCCACACTCGGAGATAACAAAAATAATTGTGATATAATTAGAATAGTCGCAAGAAAGATGCTCAAGGCTTTCCTCGCGCTATGATTTATCTTATCGTTCATAATAATCCTCCTCTGAAAATAAAAAAATACTTTCTAGTTAAGTATTCCACGCAAAATTAATAAACCCTCTCTTTTATATAAATTATTAATATAAAATTCAAAATTTAACCAGTCCCACTAGCACTTTATTTTGTACATGATATAATACTATTAGGTCAGGTGTGACTATATAGTTAATACTATAACAACATACAAATTTTCATAAATTCGGGGGATTAATCTATGAATATGAACGAGCGAAAGAATCTTGTCCTGCAAGGGTCAATGTATAAAGTAATAATAACTTTGGCAGCACCTATAATGCTTAGTAATTTAATGCAGACCCTATATAGTTTAATAGATGGAATTTGGGTAAGCAAACTTGGCTCAATACAATTTGCTGCAATTTCCTTTGTATGGCCAGTTATGTTTCTATTTATTTCTGTAGGCGTTGGATTATTTATTGCAGGAACATCAATTCTATCTCAATTTATAGGTGCATCGAAATATCACAAAGCATCACAGTATGCATCTCAGCTTATTGCAATTGCAACTCTGTGTGGACTTTGTTTTTCAATAGTAGGTTATTTAATAAGCCCAATTATTATAAATATTATGGGGGCAAGAGGTGAACTAGCACATTTTAGCGAAATATTCTTGAAAATAACCTTTTTAGACATGCCATTCACATTTTTATTTTTCTGCTTTAATGCCATTATGAGTTCACAAGGGAATACTCTAACACCCACTATACTAACATCTATAAGCGTTATCATAAATGCTATCCTAGATCCCATTCTAATTTTCACCTTTAATATGGGAATTGTAGGAGCGCCTATAGCAACTCTTATATCAAAAATTATTCTCGCAAGTGTAGGATTATATATACTTCATAAATCTACATCGAAAATAAAACCAAGCTTTAAAAATTTCAAATTTGATTTAAGTATCTTAAGTAAGATATTTAAGGTTGCACTTCCATCCACTATTGGTCAAACAGGTGCTTCTGTTGGGTTTATAATACTTAACGGATTCATTGTATCTTATGGAACTGCAACTCTTGCCGCCTTTGGTATGGTGAATAGAATCACATCGCTTATTATGCAACCAGCCATGGGAATAGGTGCTTCACTAACAGCTATTGTTGGACAAAATATCGGTTCATCTAAGTTACCAAGGGTTAAAGAAGCTTTTCACAAGGCATTAAAACTTACTACAACTATTTCTGTTATAGGGTGTATATTTCTCATTTGGAAAAGCAATGAAATAGTTAATTTTTTTATACGCTCAAATGATGATAATAAAGTTATAACCGAGGCTATTACTTATTTAAAATATATTTCTTTTTCAATGCCACTAATGGGCATAATGAGCGTATTTAAAGGTATATTCCAAGGTGCAGGTCACACAAAATACTCTATGACCATGGATATAGGGAGGCTATGGTTTGTAAGGCTTCCTATGATACTTCTCTTTAAATATTTTACAACCGTGGGCTCAAACGGAATATGGATTTCTATGAGCTCTAGTAATTTAATTATCTGTCTATACGGATATTATCTTTATAGAAGAGGTAATTGGCAAATTAAAAATATTTAGTTTTTCAAAGTAATTTATTGATTTTGCCTTTCTGAATATATTTTATTAATAACATCCACTCTTATACTACCTAATATATTAGATATTTTTATAGAAATAATACCATCCTTATAAATTCTATTTTCGTTTTCATTAAACAAAATAGTCATTTTTTCTTGTAGCTTATCATAAGTGATAACAGTGTCTAAATATAAATCTATTAAATCCTTTAAACACATTGCAAGTTCTCTTGGGTCTTTATAAACTTTTCTCATATTGCACTCCTTACTATTCATTTGAATAAATCATTTTTTCTATGTATGCTACACATTATATCCTAATATGCTTGAAATTTAAAGATATTAATTTACAAAGTAATATTGGATGTCATTACCATATTAATATTATTTTTTTTTGTGTTATAATGTGAATTGATAAATAAATAGGGAGGTTTTTTAATGGAAATACTTACATCAATTAAGGATGCTTTAAATGCACAACAATATAAATCTGAGATTGAAAAATTAATGGAGGAAAATAAAAATTTAAAATATATAAAATTAACTCCAACTCAATTGGGGATGAGTCAAATTTTAGCTAAAACTAAAGAACTTGAAGTAGAGCTAGAAGGCTATTCTAATTTAATCGAAATAAAAACAAAAGATATAGACGAACTTAATACAGAGTATAATAACCAAGCTGTGTCGCAATCCAAGGAATTTGAACAAAAGTCCTTAGAATATGATAATTTAATAAAACTAAAAAGTAAAGTTCTTGAAGATAAATCCAATGAGTATGATGAATTTGTTGAAAGTAAAAGCAAAGAATATGAAGATTTGATTGGTCTTAAGTCAAGTGAACTCCAAGATAAATCAAATGAGTTTAAAATTTTAATGGAAACTAAAACACAGGCTATTGAGGACCTTAACATAGAATATAATAATGTGAAAACATGTGTAGATACTTTAAAGTCTCAAATAATATCGCTAGATGGTGATATTTTAATGCAAAGTTTTGGGATATCTAAACCTAAGTATACTTTAATGGAATCAGAAAAATCTTCTAAAATGATACAAGATATAAGAGAAAAACAAATGAGCATGATTAGATCAAAAGAAGCTATAGAATTTAAGCAATGGATTATTAACGGGAATATAAATGAAAATAGTCAATTAGATGTTGATACAGAGAACATGATTAAACTTGTTCTTAGAATTTTTAATGATGAGTGTGATTCTATAATTGATAAGGTGAAATACAGCAATTTAGAAGCAATAGAAAAATCGATTAAAAAGTTCTTTGAAGATTTGAATGGCCTCGGCAATGTAACACAAGTTAAAATA
>JANZQE010000392.1:0-2938 GCA_038040705.1 Clostridium sp.
TTTAGATAGTTCTGACTGGGTAATTATAGCGACTGCTTATGTGTCAATCCAAGGATTCGTAGACATTGTTACGAAATTAAAAAACAAATAATATATGGATATTACAAATTCAATAAGACTTTATGCTGAATGTATTAGTGGTGGAGCAATTACGGAACCTACTGGAGGTTCATGGATTAGTGCTATAGCAATTTGGCAGGGTTCAACTGAACCACTAAATGCATCATGGTTACAAAGACACTGTGATAATTTAGGAATTACACAACCAGTTAATGGTTCATGGTTAATTGCTTTAAGTTTTTACTATAATGAATTAGAACCAATTAATGGATCATGGGCTAACGCAATCTTAATAGGATGTGGTACTATGCCTCCTCCTGGAGATCTAGTATGGGATACGACAACAAGTCTTTGGGAAGCAGAAGCTACCTTGTGGGACGCATAACAAATAAATAAATAAATAACAATTATAATATGGCAAGTTTACAAGGAACTCAAATTAATAATACTTATCCAGGTCTATTAAAACTGGATGATAACGGAGCAGTACAACCTACTACTCTTAAAACACTGACGGACGGAACAGGTGGAACACTACCTATTCAAGTATCTCAAGTAGAAACTAAATTTACAAGTGGATCTCTAGTAGATTTCACAGGAACTACAGTAGCTGGATTACCAGCAGATGTAGATACAACTTACGATTTAGCTTCTGCTGCAAATGGTGCTAATGTTGATATTACTTTAACAGGATCTGATGCATCAGTTGACACAATACAACTAACAGCAGGAACAAACATTACTCTAACTGAAGCAGCAGGTAGTATTACTATTGATGCAGCTGGTGGTGGTGGAGCCGCAGGTTTAGTAAATGGACCTCAAACATCCTCTTTAAAAAATGCAGATGCTTTAGTAACAACTGCAGCAATTACAAAGGGAGTTGGAGATATTGTATTAGGAAACGGTGCTAGCGTTATTAATTCGTCAGCAACCGATACTAGACCTTATGGCGGAGGTGCTGTAGTAATAGGAGATGGAGCAAAATCAAATCAAACAACAGATTATTCTTTTGTTACTGAGTATTATGGTGGAATTGCAATTGGTCAAGACGCTGAAGCAGAAGTTCAAAGTCAGAATAGTATAGGTATTGCGATTGGAAAGAATTCATTTGCAGGTGCAGGTGGTATTGCAATAGGTGGAGCGCTTAATTCTGCTGCTTATGCAGACTCAAAAGGAGTTGCTATAGGTATAGGATCTAGAGCAACTGTAAGTGATGCTATAGGATTTTATGGAACAGCAGACGGTGGATACGGATCAAATGCGATCGGTAAAGGTTCAGATGCAAATACTGGAGGTTTTCAAACTTCTCCAACTGTATATGGATATAACGCACGTGGACGTGCACTTGGAAGTGTAGTGATAGGAGGAGGGGCACAAGTTAATACCACTGCTAATACTAACTGTACTGTTGTAGGAACTGGAGCAAACGTTGCCGCTGGAGTATCAGATGCTGGAGCTTTTGGACAAGGAGTAATTGCAGGAATTACAGGATCTGTATCAGTAAAAGAATTAGAAACACAAACAGTTGGTGGAGGTATTACAATGTACTCACCAAACGGAACTGGATATAAACTTACAGTATCAGATGCTGGAGCTCCAGTATTTACAGCAATTTAAACCGAATATATAACTAAACAAAATACATAACATTATGTCATTACAAATTAACACACCGATTAAAACAGCTGAAGGTTTTGAAATATCAAATGCCTACGGAAGAGTACTAGTTATTGATAACTATCAAGGTAAAACTTTAGATTCTGCAATTGAAATTTTCGTAAGCAAAGAAGAATATTTAGCAGGAGCTCAAAAATTAAATTTAAATATAGCAATTCACGTGAATACGCCTTATGATAGATCTACAATGTCAACTGATATATTAGATGTAGCTCATGATTCTATGATCGCTAAACTAGCTGATCAAGGTATTGCAGCAACTAAGTTACTTTAATAAGTTAGATTTTTGAACGAATTTGAAACTTTTTAAAAGTATCTTATATAATACCTAACAACACGGATTTTAGCAGTTGTGCCCATCTGCTAGTGTTTTTATTTTTATATTATTTTTATATCTTAAGAAACCCTATCATTAATTTGGTAGGGTTTTTTTGTGCACTCTGATCAGTACTTCTTATCTATAATGATTATAAATAAGACATTATATCCCAAATGTGGAAATTCTTTGTAAACAAATGGAATAGATAGAGTATAATAAACATATTAACAAACTAAAAATAATTAACAAAATGAGCAGATTAGAAGTAATGGAGTCGATATTGTACTTAAACAATATAGAATATAGAGTATTAACAAATCAAAATAAAAACAATTAACAAAATGGAAAACTTTAACTTAGTAGTAAATGGTATAACAAATATGCCTAACTTAAAAGCATCAGAGAAATTAGTGATGATTCACTTATACACTCTTAAATCAATGGGAATCGATGCATCTCACGTAGAAGTATCAGCAACTCAATTATCTTATACAAGATGTGGATATGGTAAAATCTTAAAAAGACTAATGGAAATGGGATACGTTAACATGATTAAAAGAGGATATTATGCTATCAACGAAACAAACATATTTTAAAATGGGAGAACAATATAAAGTATTTTTACAAACGAGACATACAACATGGGAAGTAAGTAACCATGGTAATATTAAAAAGAATGGTAAGCATTATGTAGCATATGAAAGCGGTGGACATAAAGGAGACCAATACCCAGCATTATCGATAAATGCACCTCATAGTGGTTATATTCATAGAATAGTTGCTTCAGAGTTTATTAATAATCCAGAAAATAAAAGAACAGTTAACCATAAGGATGGAAATAAATCTAATAATCATATAGATAATTTAGAATGGGCAACTTAT
>JANZQE010000393.1:0-5672 GCA_038040705.1 Clostridium sp.
TCTAGAAGATATGGACATTTTTATAGAAGCCTTTGCCACATCAGTACTTTGTATATTCATTTGTTTTTACCTCCATAATTTATAAATCGATTAAACACTGCCTAAAATTATTTTATCTAAAGATCTTTTAGATAACCTGCCATCCTAAAGTTTTAAATATGCTTTCATTTTTAATCATTTTTCATCTCCATAAATTTAAAACTATCGCATACATTATAGCATAATAAAAGTATACAAAGTTCTTATGAAGAATACAATAAATAGAGATGTGTACCAAGGATTCTGGAATACTGATGCTGCCTCATATTAATATGCTAATATACCATTTTGGGGAGATATGCAAAAACACCCAAGATAAAATATTAGAAAATTATATAAGTTTGGAACCATTGGTGTTTCTTTTATATAATATTTTTCTTCTTAGAAGGAATATATACTAATAAAGAGAATTATATATCAGGAAGTAAGAATGTTGGGGGGATATGTATGATTAAAGTAGAGGAAAATAATATTCAAGTTTCTTGGGACGAATTAGGAGATATTGGGTTGGGTAGACCTAACATTGGCCAGATGGTTCCTGTTTCAGTTTATAGATCACTTCAATACTCGATGCGTCATGTTCTAGCTACGGAATTCGATAGTGAGTTTGCAGATAATATTCTTTTTAAGGCCGGAAAGCTTGTCGGGGAAAAATTATGTAGAGAGCTTCTAGATGTGAATTTGAATATCTCTGAATTTTTCTCTGAATTAAAAAAAGTTCTGCTTGAGCAAAAGATTGGAATTCTACGAATTGAAAAGGTAGATCTTGAAAACATGGAATTTTTGCTTACGGTGGCAGAAGATTTGGATTGCTCCGGTCTTCCATTTGTCGGAAGAGAAGTATGCAACTATGACGAGGGATTCATTGCAGGTATTATGAGGGTATATACTGGGAAAGAATTCTCCGTAAAGGAGATTGATTGTTGGGGTACTGGCGACAGAGTTTGCAGGTTTCGGGTAAACCAGCCTAAATGAATGGCTTAAATTTGAAAAGGAATAGGTGTTGTTTATGGATGATAGTGAAAATAGCATTATAGAACAGATGTCAACAAATTTGACGCAATTGCTACAAGGGCATAAAACGAAAACTATCCGCCATGAAGACTACCCTAAGTCGTTAGAGATATTGGCCAAAAGTATAAATGAGGTAGTGTATTCATTTTCTGAAATTTGGGATTTCATATTGCCCCTGTCACGAGGAGTTCTCAGTATCGAACCACCAAAAGCGAAAAATATTCTTGCATCTCCTTTTAAGGAATTGCATTCTCAGCTCAGAACTTTAGTGTGGCAGGTTCAACAGATAGCTAAGGGCGATTACAAACAACATGTTGATTTCATGGGTGAGTTTTCCGATGCGTTCAATAGTATGGTTAATGCGCTAGAGGAAAAGGATCACTTGATCAATGAAAATATTTGTTTCCTCCAAAATGAAGCAAAAAAACTTAGAGAAAGTGAGTCACGTTACTCCTCTGCGGTGAGAAATTCTCCAGGTGGAATATACATTTTTGATCCACTTACAATGAAAATTTCAGAATCAAACGAACATTTTAATATTATGATGGATTACTGCAAAGAAGAGATTCTAAGCTTAACAGTTTACGACTTTTATATGGATAAAGCCATAGCTGAGGAGGATCTCATAAATATCAAAGGGAAAAGTTTACATAGTATTACCAATCGGAAATACTGTTTGAAAAATGGTGAACATATTAATGTTGATATTAATTCCTGTTGGTCCACAAGTGGGCAATCAAGTGTAATAATTATAAGTGTACAGGACGTCACTGAGCGTAATAAGGCGCAAGAGGTTTCGGCAAAATACAAGGTGTTATTAGAGAATGCACGTGATATTATACTGTTTGTTCGTCTTGATGGACGAATCATTGAGGCAAACAAGGCTGCTGAAGATGCTTATGGCTATAGAAGAGATGAACTACTCTTATTAAATATCTATAACCTGCATAACAAAGACGACTTACTAATTGTTAAGCACCAAATGCAGGAGGCAAGTGTGAATGGTATTACATTTGAGTCTACACACATTAGAAAAGATGGGAGCTCTTTTCCCGTAGAAGTAAGTTCTAAGGGAAGTGTAGTTGGGAATGAAATAATACTTGGAAAAGTGATTAGAGATATCAGTTGCCGAAAACGAATAGAGGATAACCTTCGTTACTATGCATCTCATGATGCCTTGACAAGGGCACCAAATAGATATGTCCTTGAAGAAACATATGCAAAAATGATTGCTGAGATTAATCCGGAAAATAAAACAGGAGCATTGCTCTTAATTGATATAGATAATTTCAAATTCATCAATGATACGTTTGGACATACTGTGGGTGACATGGTACTTGTGGATATGGTTTCTATAATAAAGAAACACATTCGTAAAGAAGATCTTTTGGCAAGACTCGGTGGGGATGAATTTGCTGTTCTCCTTAATAAGGTTACTTTAGAAGAGGCAGGTCTTGTAGCTGAAAATTTAAGGTATGAGATTGAAAAATCAAAAATGCGTGATGATAGTTGCGAATTTTCATTTGGTTATACCATTAGTATAGGCGTTGCACCAATTCATAATGGATCAGTTGAGTTTCGAGAGATAATTTCTCGTGCCGATTATGCCCTTTATAAGTCAAAGGAACAAGGAAGAAATCGTGTATTCAGCACATCAAACGAGCTATTAGGAAAATATAAAATTGGTGAAACCAATGACATAATGCTTTTGATAAGTAATGCCATCGAAACAGATAGAATTGTTTTGTTTTTCCAACCTATAGTGAATATTTCATCAGGAGAAATTACACATAACGAAGCATTAATGCGAATAGTGATGGAAAGTGGAGAATTGGTTTATCCGGATAAAATAATACCCATTGCAGAGCGATTTGGGCTGATGTCTCAAATTGATAGACGGGTTGTTAATTTGGCGTTTGAAGCACTGGAAAAATACCCAACACTTAAACTATTTGTTAATTTGTCCGGTAGTAGCGTTGGAGATGAAGAACTTCTTTTATTAATTGAAGGAAATATGCGCACTAGGGGAATTGAAGCATCTAGGCTTGGTTTCGAGATTACAGAAACTATGGTAGTGAAAGATCTTGTACGTGCTGACCGATGGATAAGAAGGTTAAAGGAAAAAGGATGCCGATTTGCGCTAGATGACTTTGGAATAGGCTTTTCTTCCTTTTCATATCTTCAGTACCTTTCGGTGGATTATGTAAAAATCGATGGAAGTTATGTACGCGATTTAGATAAAAACAATAAAAATAGAGCGCTCGTTCAAGCAATGAATACGGTGGCACGATCTCTTGGAAAAGAGGTAATTGCTGAATTTGTTGAAAACAGTTCAATCTTAGACATTTTGGAGGAAGATCATGTGGGTTATGCTCAAGGGTATTATTTGGGACATCCTGAATCAGTACCTACATTAGGTGATATTGTGTAAGGCTAGCAATATAAGAAAAGTAGTTAAGAAATAATTCTCAACTACTTTTTTCTCTAACTTGTATTTCGACCTCTAAATCTCGAATTTTTTCTCTATATACTTTAATTACATAATACCCAGAAACTATTAACGCAACTATTTCGGATATTGGAAACGCTATCCACACTCCGGATAATCCAATTAATTTACTGAAAATAAATGCTACTGGTAATAAAACGATAATCTGTCTTGTAAATGATATAATAAGGCTTGCTTGTGCCCTCCCCAGTGCTTGAAAAACAGTAGAAAGAACTATTGATACCCCAGAAAACACAAACCCTATACTGATAATTCTCAAACATCCAATTCCAATTGACTCCATCTGTGGTGTACTGCTAAATAGCATAAGCAGTTGCCTCGGAAATAATACAAATACAGTCGTACCAACCAGCATTATTGCGCATGCAAATATGCAACCATACTTGACAGTTTCAATGACCCTATACTTATTTTTCGCGCCATAATTATAGCCAACTATAGGCATGATCCCCTGTGTCAAACCGAATACAGGCATATATATAAAAGACTGCAATTTGAAGTATGCGCCAAATACTGCAACAGCAGTTCCAGAAAATCCTGCTAAAATCAAATTAATACCAGATATCATTATGGATCCTAACATTTGCATAAATATAGCAGGGATTCCAACTTTAAATATTTCACCTGTGATGTTGTTACTGTAATGAAACTTTTTTAAATTTAGTTTTAGTCCATTTTTGTTTCTAAGTACAAGTTTAAGAGCATATAGCATAGCGCTTATTTGACCAACGACCGTTGCTATTGCTGCTCCCTTCACACCTAATTCAGTGAAAAATAACAGTCCAAAAATAAGAATTGGATCAAGAACAATGTTGATTATCGCACCCAATAACTGTATTCTCATAGAACTTAACATGTCACCTGTAGATCTTAAAATATTCATGCACACTTCTGCTATAATGCTACCAAATGAAAACAACATAATAATCCTCGTATACTGTACTGCATATTTAATAACAACAGGGTCGTCAGTAAATAGCTTAGAAAACATTTCGGGTACAAATGTTGAACAAAAGGCAATGATAATCCACAATATAATACCTATTGCAAAACCATGTTCCCCCGTATTTATCGCATCATCTTTGTTCCCCTCGCCTAGCTTTCTGACATAAATGAGTTAATCCCCACTCCAAGCCCCACAAATATTGATACTATTATAAGCTGTATTGGAAAAGCTATGGATAAAGCCGTAAGCGCCTGCTCTGATATTTTTCCTACAAATATACTGTCTACAACATTATATAGCGCTTGCACAATCATCGACAGCATAGCTGGCAATGACATTTTTATGATCAGCTTCTTTATATTCATATTCCCTAGTTTATACATATTTTCTTTCACTATTAATTCTCCTTTAATGCCGTTATATTATCTACCATTTTGCCTAGTATACTTCTTATTTTTTCAATATCAGCATTAGGAATGTTATCAATGATAATATTTTCCCATCCTTTCAAGGCTTCTGTGATGTTAGGAAATATATTTTTTCCTTTATCTGTTAAATATATCTCCTTTTCTCGTCTATCACTTTTACTAACTACTCTATTAACATAATTATATTTTTCAAGATGGGTGATTATTTTTGTTATAGTGGCCTTATTAAATAAAAACAATTCATTTATTTCAGTTAGGTTAGCCCCATTATCATCCCTTAAAAACAACAATACTTCCGCTTGAACTTTATTTAAATTATATTTTTTCAGCTTAACATCTACAAAGTTTTTTTCATTTCTATATAATATTGAAATATTTCTTCCTATGATTTTACGCATATTTCCCTCCTCCCATAATGGTTGCCTAAGAAACTATTATACTTCATAATAGTTTCTTAGGCAACCATTATTTATAGTAATTAATATAATTATATATCCCAATTTACCCAAATAAAAACAATATATTGTTTTGTATTATACTGATTATATCTTTGTGTATCTCTATAACTATTGGTGCTATTTCTCGGATTATTTAAATAGATTAAATTAGTTGCGGATGGAATTGTAGGTAAATGTGCTTTATTTTCCCCTTTAAAAGAGCTTTGAAATTAATTTTAATAGAATTTATGCGATATCCATTAAAACTATTACTACATAGCTTGGTATATGGTATTTTG
>JANZQE010000394.1:0-3023 GCA_038040705.1 Clostridium sp.
CAGCACTCGGATTACCCATTCTTATTTCAGCAAGCATTAAAGGCATAATAACCTTGCTTGGTACTGGTCTTGTATGATCACTTGCTATGATAACAACCTTATTTTTCCCATTTGCCATTTCTTTTAGTCTTGGAGTTCCTATTGGATTTTCAATTGCTTGTTTTACTAATTCTACCTGGCTTAGTTTTGATTTATAATAATGCATGTCAGATACTAGAATAGCATTTAATCTCTCCTCTGGTATTTGTGCAATAATAAACTCATGTCCATATGGCAATTCAATATTTGTCATATTTTACTCCTCCAATTTAAAGATTTATATAAAAGCAATACTGGACTATTACACCCAGTATTGTTACAACTTATTTTTTAATATAATTCTAAAAAAGATCTGCTGCTATAAGAGCCTCTATCATACTATCAGCTTTTGCAATACCTTTGCCCGCTATGTCAAAGGCTGTTCCATGATCTACTGATGTTCTAATTATTGGGAGGCCTACAGTGATATTAACCCCAGTATCGAAAGCTAAAAGCTTTGTAGGTATGTGACCTTGATCATGGTACATAGCTACAACAACATCATATTGTCCCTTATGAGCTTTTAAAAATACTGTATCTGGAGCTATGGGACCTTCTACATTAATTCCTAGTTTACAAGCCTCTTCAACTGCTGGAATAATTTCATCTATTTCCTCACGCCCAAATATTCCTGACTCACCAGCATGTGGGTAAATCCCAGCTACTGCAATTCTTGGTTTATATATTTTCATTCTTTTTAAAGTATCATTGGCAAGTTCTATTACTTCTAAAACTCTATGTTTTTTCACTCTATCGCAAGCTTCTCTTAGTGATACATGGGTAGAAACGTGAATAACTCTAAAGTCACCACTTGTCAGCATCATTGAGTATTTTTTTGTATCAGTTAATTTCGCGAAAATTTCTGTATGTCCAGCAAAATTATGTCCTCCTAGATGAAGTGCCTCTTTGTTAAGTGGAGCAGTAACTACAGCTTTTACTTCCCTTTTTTTAGCATACTCTATGGCCTTTTCTATATATCTATAAGCTGAATCACCACATAGCGCTGATACTTCTCCTATTTTAATATCATTCATATCTAAATCTACCACATTAATAATATTTATCATATCTCTATCAAATTCATTAATTTCATTTATAATCTTTAAAGGTTTATTAATCTTTAGTAGCCCCGCATAATACTTTAGAATTTTGTAACTTCCGAATATCACTGACTTTTCTCTAAAATCATCTCTTTTTTCAAAAGCTCTAAATATAATCTCTGGCCCTATTCCTGCAGGGTCTCCCATAGTAATCGCTAGTAATTTCACTTAAATGCCCTCCTTTAACTTCTTCATGCAATATTCTATAGCATTTTCTTCCCCAAACGCCCCTGCTTTAGTAATTACATTAAGTCCCTGGTTTTCACCACCATATAATGTCATAAGAGGTATTCCAGTCATTAATTCCTGCTTTATACTTGCGCCACTTACCCCTAATTTTTTAATTACTCCTATGGCAGTATCTCCTCCAGTTAAAAAGAGTCCAGAAATTTTACTTTGTTTCATAATTTTTTGTGTAATTTCTCCTAATACATTTTGAGTGAATATGCTTACGTCTTCCCTGCTATAGCCTAATGATTCTCCTGTTTTTATAGCCCTTTCATAGTCATCTCTTTCATAGGTAGATGCAATAATAACATCCAGCCCTTTATTTATTTTCTCTAGTGCATCTTCTACTATTTTCACTGTATTCTTACTTTTTAAAATACTTTCAATATCAACATTTATTATATTAATACCTTTGGACTTAGCATAATGAAGTTGCTTTCTCGAAACTTCGCTTATGCTTCCAATTACTGCTATAGAGGGTTTTGTGGGCATCTTTACTTTTAGTATGCTATCAGCAAGACCCGCTGACCCCACCCACAGTACTTTTTTACTGTGAGATATAATTTCCCTAACTATTGACATTAAATCCTCATTTGTCTCTGAATCAAAAGTAAATATTCTCCCCTTTGATAAATCCATCGTATTTTCTCTTATTTCCTTCAAATATACATGAGTAACTTCTTCCTCAAATTCACCTTTAAGTAAAAGATTTATATTATCAATTTGTACTGGTTTCATAGGATCCTTAGCTATTTCTGTTTCAGTAATTGGGATTTTATTTATCTTTTGGATACCATCTAAAGTTGTTCTTTTACTATCTGGATACGCAGGAGCAAAAATTATAAAATCAGCATTATAATATTTATCTACAGCCTTGATTTCAGAGGCAATATTTCCCCTAAGAGTGGAGTCAACCTTTTTATAGACATAATTAAATTCATTTTCAAAAGCATCTTTTATTTTTAATTCTACGATTTTGTAAGCTTCTTCTGGGCTTAATCCTCTAGATTCAGTATCAATTACATAACATTTTTCTTTTTCTTTTTCTTGTATGGATGTGAATTCAAAAACTACATCAGTTTTCATTCCTCTTTTTCTTAATTGAACTCCTGTATCGTTTGCTCCGGTAAAATCATCAGCAATAATTAAAAATTTATCCATGCCTTACACCTCATTTAAAATTAACTCGCGGTACTTTTACTTATCGCGTAACCTCTATGTTAGCCAATTTTTCATAGTATTTTACTATACTTGAATGATCTTCTATGCCACAACCATCCAACTTAATTGCCTGCATTATTTCCATGACTTGAGCTGTTATTGGTAGAGAAACACCTACTCCATGTGAAGTTTCAAGTACATTATTTAAGTCCTTAATATGCAGATCAATTTTAAATCCAGGTTTGAACTTTCTATCCATCATCATAGGTGCTTTTGCCTCCATAACTGTGCTTCCTGCAAGGCCACCTCTTATAGCCTTATAAACCAAATCAGGATCAACTCCAGCTTTTTTAGCAAGGATAAGCGCTTCTGATACTGCAGATATATTAATTGCTACTACAATTTGATTGCAAAGTTTTGCTATATTTCCTGCTCCGCTTTCTCCAACATATACAA
>JANZQE010000395.1:0-17194 GCA_038040705.1 Clostridium sp.
AGGGTATTTAAATTAAAAAAAAATGAGGAACATCACATATGGAATGATACATTTAATTTGAAAATTGAAGAGGCTAAAAAAATTAATTGTATAATAGTAAGTAATCCTGAGCAAAGTAATTGTTTATGTGTTATAAATCATTTGGTATGCAAATCTTTAGGAAATAAAAATATTGCTCACCTAATCATTGCAAATGAGTATAGACAGTTGAATGATATAACCACATTCGGTAGTATAAATGTGGGTTATGAAAGTGATGGAGTAGAGCAAAGTGGGAATTTACTATTAGATATATTTGATATTGATAAAAATCAAGAGGTAGATATGTTAGAGGAAAATTTTTTAATAATACTTCCAGGAGGAAATATTCATATAAAATTTGATGAACCTCAAGAAAAAATGATTTTAGAAATGAGCCTGGAGCAGCAAGTTATTTAGTTCGTTACTAGTCAAAACGTCTAAAAAAATAGTTAGTATTAATACTAATTATTTTTTTAGATAGTTAAATGTACAATTTGCATATAAAAAATATAAAATGTGATATAATTTATAATGAAATACATAATTAAAGGAGAGATAATTATATGAATCCAATAGTAACAATTAATATGGAAAATGGTAAAGTTATAAAAGCAGAATTATACCCAGAAGTAGCACCTAATACAGTGAATAATTTTATTAGCCTTATAAATAAAGGGTTTTATAATGGAATTACTTTTCACAGAGTAATTCCAGGATTTATGATTCAAGGTGGATGTCCTGAAGGAACAGGTGTGGGTGGACCAGGATATTCAATAAAAGGTGAGTTTTCTTCTAACAAATTTAAAAATAATTTAAAGCATTCAACTGGTGTTTTATCAATGGCTAGATCTAATGATTTAAATTCAGCAGGGAGTCAGTTTTTTCTTATGGTAGCTGATTCTAATCATTTAGATGGAAGCTATGCAGGATTTGGTAAAGTAACAGAAGGCATGGAGAATGCCTTAGAGATAGTTAAGACTGAAAGAGATTTTAGAGATAAACCACGCGAAGAACAAAAAATAGAAAGTATGTCAGTTGATACTTTTGGCGAAGAGTACGGTGAACCACAAAAAATGTAAAGGGGAAGATAGTATGAATTATATTAATGAAAAGCTTATCCTTGCATATGGATTAACCCAAGAGGAAGAGGGAAAACTTAATAGCGTACTGTTAAAGCAAAATATACTACCCTGCAAAGTAATCCAGAAAAATATGGGCAACGTAACAATTGAAGAAATATTGTTGAGCGCAGAAATTAAAGAAAGTAAAATAGAATTACCCCTTGAAAAATTGCTCCTATTTAACAATTATAAAGACAAGGAACTATATGATTTAATTGATAATATAAGAGAGGCTAAAAGTGCTAGTACTATACTGGCTGCGGTAACACCAACATCTATGAAATGGACGGTTGGGTACCTATTAGAGCATTTATTAGAGGAAAGAGAAGCACATAAAATAAAGAAATAACAAAATATATAAATCTTCTGCGAAATGCAGAAGATTTATATTTTATAGAAAAATATAAATGACAGTTGAATTTATAGGATGTTTACAAGGACTATTAAACTGGAAAGGCGGAAAGTTATGAGCAGAATAGGAGATAAAATTAAACAGGTAAGAGAATCAAAAGCAGTAAGTCAGAAAAACCTAGCTAAAAAAATTGGAGTTTCTGAAAGTTTTATTAATGATATTGAGATGGGTAAAAAAGTTATAAATGAAAAATTTATAGAAAAAATATCTAAAATTTTAGGCGAAGAAATTGGAGATACTTCTGTAGCTTTTCAATCTGATGACCGCGAAGAAGAAAGAAAACCAAAACCTCAAAGACCAAGCGTGCAAAACGTAAAAGAAGTTTGGAATGATGCTTTTAGCTCGGTTTTAAAAGATGTTGCTATTTATAAATATGATTTGATTAAATCTATAGGTACAAAACAAATGCCCATAATATCAAATAAAATAGACGGATATGCTCAAGATAAAGTACTGTTTTTAGAAATCGAAAATGATGATATGATTGGTTTTAGAATTTGTAGTGGAGATATTGCGTTTGCTCATTTGACACACGAAATAGAAAACAATTCTATTTCACTTGTGGATTATAATGGAGAAAGAGTATTAAGACAGATAAAAAAATTGGATAGTAATAAAATGCTATTAATAAGTAATAAAGCAACACTCAGAACTGAGACAGTTAATCATAAGGAAATTGTGGTAATTGCAAAACTTGATAGAGTAGAGTTTAAGTTATAATTTTTTTAACAAAACACTATTCACAGTTTATAATATAGTATATTATAAGTTTAGGTGGCTATTAATTATAATACTTACTTAGTAATTTAAATAGTTAAAAATTAACAATGGACAAAATGGGGGGATTAACGTAATGAAAGGTACGGTAGTAGCTACATGGATGAAAACTTGTAGAAAACTTTATGGTGATAGTGTAGTTGATAATGCAATGGAATCAGTGGGATGGAATGCACGTAAAATATTTTCGCCAGTGGAGAACGTGGATGATGGACAAGTTAAAAATGTAATAGGGAGTATATCGAAAGATCAAAGCATACCTATTGAAAAACTGTGGAGAAATATTGGTAAGGATAATTTAATAGCATTTCATAGAGATTTTCCTGCATTTTTTCAGACGGAAAATGTGTATTCCTTTTTAAAATCACTATTTGATATACATGTGGTAATGACAAAAAAGTTTGCTGGAGCTAAACCCCCACTAGTAGGCATAACACCTATTTCAAGCCGTGAGGCAATCTTTACTTATAAATCCGAGAGGGCAATGTTTGATTATTTTCTAGGACTTTTAGATGGAACTTGTGAGTACTTTAATGAGAAAATTCAAATTGAACAGGTAGAAAAAACTCCAAATAGCCTGAGTTTAAAACTTACATTTGAAAGAGATATTTATTATAAAAAAACATATACAATAAACAAAATGCTATCTTTAGGCTTTATTAAGAGGGTACCCTTTAAAGTAGGAATAGTTACTTTTGTTATATCCTTCCTTTGCTCTATAGCTATAATGGCAGGGGGCGATATCGTAAAGGCATTAGGGTTTGCTTTGCTTTCTGGAGCAGCGTCAAGTCTTGCATCTTTTATAATGGGAAGACCTATGGCTCTAATTTCACAAACTATAGATCAAATAAATAGTAATAATTATGTTGAGGATGGAGATATAGTAACTGGGGATGAATATGAAGCGCTATACATAAAACTTAAACAATATAAAAAGGTATTTAGAGCGGATTTTGTTGAGTTTAAAGGTGTAACTGATGAGATGGATACATTCGCTGAAAATATTAATAAAATATCGCATATAATGAATAGTACATCTATAGATATATCAGGAGTAGTAGAGCAGATGGCAAACTGTTCAGTAAGCCAAGCAGAGAACACCGAAAATGCTGTTTTAATCTTAAATGATAATATTAGGTCACTTAAGGATATTGTTAAAAATGAAAACAATAACAAAGATGAATTAGAAAAGGCCATTGTAAAGATCAACAATAGTTATGAAAGCGTTGATTGTACAAGTAAAAATATACTTGGAACACTAGAGAAATTTCAGGAGGTTAAGGATAATGGTATTAGCCTAGAAACAAAGGCTCATGATATAACTAATATAGTATCAATTGTTTCTCAAATATCTGAACAAACCAATCTGCTGGCTCTAAATGCATCCATTGAAGCTGCGCGTGCGGGTGAGCAAGGAAGGGGATTCGCTGTAGTTGCAGATGAGGTTAGAAAGCTTGCAGAACAGTCGAAAAGTGCTGTAGAAGAAATAAATAGCAATCTAATCGAATTTGTTAAGGATATAAATACACTTGTAAATAAAATTGGGGACCAGTATGATATTCTTCAAAATGAAACAAAAGGTCTAGAAGAGGTAAGAGATATAAGTTATGAGGCTACAATGTCTGTGAGAATAGTTTCTACGTCAATGATAAATACTATAAATGATTTAGACAGAGAAGCTGAATCTATATCAAATATATATGAAACAATAGAGTCCTTAGCTGCAATTGCGGAAGAAAATGCTGCATCTTCGGAAGAGGTAAGTACAAGTGTTGGAAGTTATACTGAGGAAATAAAGAAACTTATTGATAGCATATATGAATTTAAAAAGATAACGAGTTCATTTAAAAATGAACTTAAAAAATATAAAATATAGCTTATATTAAAGCTGTTAGGGGGGCACAAATGGAACAATTACAAAAGAAAGTAGTTGCTCATGAATGGAAGGATATTATGAAACGTGGATTGTGGGGACTAAGCATACCATTAATAAGTATGACCTATCCAATATTAAATCAATATAGGGGAAATACTAACTCTGTATTTACATTTGTGGATAACTTTATACCTTTTAATAAGTTTTTCATATTACCTTATGTATCTTGGTATATATTTATTGCAATTTTTACTGCTATTTTGTGTGTATTAGATAAAGAAAGGTATTTAAAACTGCTTATAACTATAAATATAGGCATGGTTACATGCTATGTAATATATTTTTTCTATCCAACATATGTTCCAAGGCCCGTAATAACAGGAAGTGATTTTTTAAGCAATTTAGTATTGAATTTATATGCTGCGGATAATCCTTATAACGCTTTTCCAAGCATTCATGTTTTGAATTCCGCATTAATTGCTTTTTATATTTATAAATCAGAAAAGGTTCATAAATGGACTAAAGTAATCTGTGTTATTATGTCCTCGTCCATAATTATATCTACTATGTTTATAAAGCAACATTATTTTGCTGATGTAGCTTCGGGTATTGTATTCGCTTGGATATTATATTTTTCCTTTAAAAATATAAATTTTAATTTTCATAAAGAGGAATCCACCACATATTTAGAATGACTATTATTTTAAAACCCCCGTGATTTTATATATCATGGGGGTTTTCACTGCTATGAGGCTCTGGAATTTTCATATTTACACTCCGCTTAGATCAAATTCCGGTACGAAAGCTTTAGAGGAAGTTCCACTTTCTTGAATAAAACATTTCGTAATGCCTATGTTTAAGCAGTAGTTTATTAAAGCGTCGTAATGTTCAGGGTTTAGGGGCTTGTTTATTTCGGAATATTTATATGCTTCATGCAAAGGGGTATACTGATTCATTAGGCTAATATAAACTGAATCATTAAAAGTAGTATGTATAAAATCTATTATTTTTTTAGAGTCAAATAATAGTCCAGGTATCATTAAGTGCCTAATTATTACTCCCTTTTGAATTATACCGGCGTTGTCGAATTTGGGTTCGCCTACTTGGGAAACCATTTCAGTGATAGCTTTAGAGGCTGTATTAAAATAATCAGGGGCTGCGGAATATTTTAGTGCATATTTATCTTTATAATATTTTAAGTCTGGCAAATATACATCAATGAATCCTTTAAGAGCCCTAATGGTATCCAAATTTTCATATCCATTTGAATTATAAAGAACAGGAATATTAAGCCCATTACCTTTAGCGAGTTTTAAAGCTTCTATTATCTGTGGTACATAGTGAGTAGGCGTAACTAAATTTATATTGTGGGCTCCTCTTTTTTGCTGCTGTAAAAAAATTTCGCTAAGTCGATTTATAGACACTATCTTTCCAATACCTTCATGACTTATGCTGTTATTCTGACAAAACACACACCTTAAATTACAATCAGAAAAAAACACAGTGCCAGAGCCTCCTTTGCCTGAAACAAAAGGTTCCTCCCACTCGTGCAAAGTAACTTTAGCTATTTTTATGTCCTTAGAGCTCTTGCAAAAGCCTAATTCTCCTTCTAATCTATTAACATAACATTTCCTAGGACATAAATTACATTTTTTTAGAAGACTTAAAAAAACGCAACTATTTAATTTGTCTGTATTACTATTAATCATAGGTATCTCCCTTTTGTATCTCTCGTAATATAAGTTGAAATATTTTATATATTATATATAAGAATTGTACATCTCATTATATATAAGGTCAATTATGTTTCTTAGTGGTTTTTCTGTAAAATATAATACACTGAACTAGAAAAATAAGACTTATTGCACCAAAGCCAGGGTAAAGGACTTTTATTAAATTCCTAAATCCAATTTGAGAAATAGGTATGGCTATAATAAGTATCAAAATTACAGCTTTTTTATAAGATATATTAAATTTTTTCTCAAAGGTTTTTCCTACACTATATATATCAGAAACTTCAGTTGAAAACATTTCACAAAAGATTACACAAAGTAGAAGAATTTGCATTAACATACCAAAGCGGTGTGTTATGTACAGTAGAGGAATTTCATATTTAAAAATTTGAGGGATGTTTAATAAGAGCATTACATTTACCAAATAGCATAATACAGTTAGAACTAAAGCGCCTATTATAACACCGGGAATGAGAATACGTTTATGCTTCATTTCTTGGCTTAATGGAACTAGAACGCCACTACAACATAGCATGTTAAAACCAGCATAAAGTAAGGCAGAGAAGAACCATTGTGCAGGCATGATATTATTTTTATAAGATGGGATTTGTTTTATATAGGAAGCACTTACCATATCCTTGTAAAATACTAAATATAAAACGAATATAGTTATAATAATTGTAGTAAGACAGGGAACTATAAAAGAATTTATAGTAATTAGTCCTTTGGTGTCTTTAAGTAAAGCATATAAAGAAATTATAGACATAAGTGAAATTCCAACCCATTTTGAAATCCCAAAATATTGATGAAGTAGCGCTCCACTTCCAGCTAGGATTATGGCGGCCCCACTTATCAGAAAAAAGCTTGTAAAAATGTCTGTAATTACTCCAAAAAACCCGGGGCTTACAAGAGTTATAAGTTCGCTATAGGAACTTAATTTATGTTTTATACTAATAGAAATTATAATTGAACTTATTACGATATAAATTAAACCACATATTAAAATCCCCCAAAAACTAACATACCCGTAAGTGCTAAAAAATTGGGTTATTTCCTGTCCGGAAGCAAGTCCGGCTCCAACAATAGTACCTATAAATACAGCTGCGGTTTGAAATATTGGACCAATTATTTTTTTCAAAAAATCTCCTCCATAAAATTATTAAAATAAGAGCCATACTTTAATAAAATGCTTGTCTTTATAAATATATGTATAATATTTAATAATAAATAGTGATTCTATAAATTAAAACTTTATTTATAGGGAAACTATAGTTATAAAATAAAATTCATTTTAAAAGGAGTGGAAATATTGAAAAAGATTTTGAGCTGTTTATTAATACTATTTTATGTTTTATCTTTTACAGCTTGTAGCGAAAAGGAGGAAGAAGAAAAAGCGAAAACTAATACTTTTGAAATTCAAACTGCAACGAATGTAGTTGAAAATTATATGAAACTAATTATGAAAGAAGATTACGAAAATGGTAAAAAATTATATACTAAAGAATTATTTTCAAAAGAATCGAATATGCCAATTAGTGATATGAAGATAAAGGGATACAGCGTTACAGAAACTAATGAAGTTGGGCGGAGTGGAATTTTCAAGGTTAGAGTTACAAGAACCTCTATGATTAGTTCACTTTCATGTCTTGATGAATATTCTATTAAAATTGTTAAGGATGGCGCAGAATACAAGATAAGTGAGATAATTAGTAGCCCAGAAAAAGAAGCTTTTCTTGAAGGTATAGGTATTAGGTTTAGGGATAAAAAAAATATAAAAACTAATTTAATAATTGATAAGTCTGGACTCCCTAAATATGCATATTCCACTGACGATGTAGCACATCTTTATAAAACTACAGTGCCCATGAAATTTAGTTCTATAAACTTTAGCTATGAAGGAGAAAAGCTTGCTGTTAGTACTTATAATAAAAATTCCTTTTTAGGTATTATTAATATTGATGAGTCTCTTGCAGTTCAGGGTGAGGCTGCTAGTAATCCCTCAGATGATTCACAAGGAGGCGGAGGCTCAGAAGTAATAGCTAAGGAGAAACCAATTGGAAAAGAGTTAATTCCAGTAGATTTACTGATGGACTCTAAAGTCGAGTTTATGACCTTCTCTTTAGATGAAAAATTCCTTCTTGTGCAATACATTAAGGAAAACGTGGGTAGAAATATTAGGGTTTATAAAGTAGACAACGGAGATATAATCCCAGTTAATTTTGAAAAAGACTATCCTGTAGAAAATATTGAAATAGTATTTTCATCCTTTGGCGAGGATACTATGACATATGAAGTAATACCTAAATCAAAGCTCGATAATTCAGAAATAGAGATAATCGGAAAATGGAAATTAGATTTAAAGACATTTACCTTGGATAAATTATAATTACACATACATGGTATACTGTAAAGTATAAATATACTATAAACTAAAATGACTAGCTAATTACTAGTCATTTTAGTTTATTAAGAGCATAAAGGAGGGAAGAGATTAGTGCAAAAAACATGGGGTGACAAAAGATATCAAAGTTTAAATTATTTTTTAAGAGAAAAGTTTCACGGTAAAGTGTTTAAAATCTCCATAGATGCGGGGTTTTCTTGTCCTAACAGAGATGGAACTATTAGTAGTGGAGGGTGCCTCTTTTGTAGCGAAAGAGGTTCAGGAGATTTTGCTGGAAATAGAGACTTCTCTATCAAAAATCAATTTGAAGATATAAAAGATATGATGAGTAAAAAATGGAAAACAGAAAAATATATTGCTTATTTTCAAGCGTATACGAATACTTATGGGTCCATAGAAGAATTAAGAGAAAAATATGAGCAGGCAGTGTCAGAAAAAGGTGTAGTGGCGCTTGCTATAGCTACTAGGCCGGATTGTTTAGATAAGCCTGTATTAGATCTTATAGAGGAATATTCGCGTAAAATATATACCTGGGTAGAACTTGGGCTTCAAACTTGTAATGATAAAACTGCAAAAATTATTAACAGAGGGTATAAATTATGGAAGTTTGAAGAGGCGCTCAAAAATCTTAATGAAAGGAATATTGATATAGTAGTTCATACTATTTTTGGGCTTCCTTCTGAAAATGCTCAGGATATGCTGAAAACAATAGATTATGTGGCTAGTAAAGATATAAAGGGCATTAAAATTCATTTGCTTCATCTTATGGAAAATACACCTATGACTGAGCTATATGAAAAAGGTAAACTAAAGTTTCTAGAACAAGAGGAATATATTGAAACTATTTGCGAGGCAATAACTAGGCTGCCACCTAATATGGTTATCCATAGATTAACAGGCGATGCGCCAAGAGAGCTATTAATAGGTCCTATGTGGAGTTTGAAAAAATGGGAAGTATTAAATGGTATAGATAATAAATTAAAGGAATTAGATGTATATCAGGGATCAAATTTTAAAATTTGAATTTCAAATCTAGGCATTTGTGTCTTTCTACAAATTAACTTTATGTCTTTTGGGGGTTTTGCGAATAGATAAATAGGATTTAAAGGATTACAATGTATGTATCTTAATAATCATTTAAAATGTACATGTAGGAGGAATATATTATGTCAAATTTGTCATTAAAGCATATATTTAAAGTTTATCCAGGAAACGTAACAGCGGTAAAAGATTTTAATCTTGAGATAGAAGATAAAGAATTTATAGTTTTCGTAGGACCATCAGGGTGTGGTAAATCAACAACTTTAAGAATGATAGCAGGTCTTGAAGAAATTACAAAAGGTGAAATTTATATTGGTGATAAACTAGTAAATGATATGGCGCCTAAGGACAGAGACATAGCTATGGTTTTCCAAAACTATGCATTGTATCCGCATATGACTGTATATGATAACATGGCTTTTGGATTAAAACTAAGAAAAATGCCAAAAGATGAAATAAAGGAAAAAGTTACTAATGTAGCTAAAACACTTGATATAGAACATTTGCTTGATAGAAAACCAAAAGCACTATCAGGTGGACAAAGACAAAGGGTAGCACTTGGAAGAGCAATAGTTAGAAATCCAAAGGTATTTTTAATGGACGAGCCACTATCTAACTTAGATGCTAAATTAAGAGTTCAAATGAGAACAGAAATAGCTAAACTGCATCACAAACTTCAAACAACTTTTATATATGTAACTCATGACCAAACAGAAGCTATGACTATGGGAACAAGAATAGTTGTAATGAAAGATGGCCTGGCCCAACAAGTAGATACTCCTCATAACATATATGAGAACCCAGTTAATATGTTCGTTGCTGGATTTATAGGAAGTCCTCAAATGAACTTTATGGATGCTAAAGTTTTAGAGCAAAATGGCGAGGTTGTACTTTCTTTTGATAATGAAACTATAGTATTACCAAAAGACAAGGCTGAAATTATAAAAGAAAAATCTTTTATAGGCAAAACTGTAGTAATGGGAATTAGACCTGAAGATATTGATGACGGTACTGAATTTCTTGAAAAAAACAAGAATTCAGTTATAGAAGCAAACGTTGAAGTTGCAGAGCTTATGGGAGCAGAGACTAATATTTATATGTCTAAAGGGGATACAAGTATTGTAGCTAGAGTTAACGGATCTTCTAAAGCTAAAGTTGGAGATAAAATTAAAATTGCATTTGATACAAGTAAAATTCATGTTTTTGATAAAGAAACTGAACTCACAGTGATATAGGGGGAATTCATTATGTACAATTTCACTGAATTCTTGAAGGATTTAAGCCATTCATCAAACATACCATTTAACGTAGTTACGGAAGATGGTATTGCATTATATATTAGTGACTTAGATATTGAAAATTCAAACATAACTAACTTTAATATTATGCTTGGACGTGTTAAAGGCATAATCAGTTTAGAGGAGCAGTATGAAAATTGTACATCTTTACTTAAATATATTATCGAAAATAATTATACCCAGAATTTTTTAACTAAAGAACAAGCTATTATTGATATTTTGGAAAATAGAGAAATTTCTATTGACAACATTGTTCTTAATTTACCTTTTCTTAAAAATGGGTGTTATATACTGTTAATAAGTGTAGATGGAAGCAAGTATGAATCTCTTAACATAATAAAACAAATATACGATAATGAGCCAGTAGTAAGTTTAATATATAAGGATAATATCGTTGTAATTGGTGATTTTGCTGAAATAGAGGAACATGCAGAAAGTATAAAGGAATCTATTTCATCAGATCTTTATTGTAGTTGTTATGTAAGTTATGGAGATGAAATCTATGATATAAAAGGGATTAAGAAAGCTTATATTGATGCGATGCAGTGTATGGAACTTGGGAAAAAATTTGATATGAAAGATCATATATTTAGTTACAATAAAATGTTATTTGAGAAAATTGTATTTAATGTAGACAGTAAAATTAAGCAGGAACTGTTAATAATGTTAAAAGGCAAATTTGATGCTCTCGATAGTGAAATGATAGTGACTATTGAGCAATTCGTAAATTGTGGTCTTAATATTAGTGATGCTGCTAGAAAACTATATGTTCACAGGAATACTTTGATTTATAGACTGGATAAGATTAAAAAGGAAACAAACTTTGATATTAGAGAATTTAAAGATGCCTCCGTGTTTCTTATTGCCTTTCTAATATGGAAAGAAAATAAAGAATAAATATAACAATCTAAAGCTCTGTTTTTACTTTATGTAAAAGCAGAGTTTTTTTTGATATAAAACTTTTTCTTATAAGAAATAAGAGCTTATTTCAAAAATAGGCATTGTGTTATAAAATAGAAATATGTACTATAATTATAACTGCGAGTCTTAAGACAAAATTCTATTAAAGGAGAGAAAATAACATGAAAATAGATATAATAGTTTCTGCTGATGATATAAAAAAGGAGAAAATAGAAAATAAAACAGTGGTAGTAATAGATATGCTTAGGGCAACTAGTGTAATAATTACTGCAATGAATAATGGATGCAAAGGCGTGATTCCTGTTCTAACACTTGAGGGCGCAGCTGATATTGTGAGAAATAGCAAAGAGGAGTTTATGCTTGGGGGAGAAAGAGAGGCATTAAAAATAGAGGGATTTCACTATTCAAACTCTCCCTTAGAATACACTAGGGATAGCATCTACGGCAAAACACTTGTTATGACTACATCCAATGGCACTAAAGCTATAAAAGGCTGCGTTGGTGCCAGTAGCATCTTAATAGGGGCTATGTTAAATGCCAAGGCTACTGCAAAGAGAATAATAGAATTAGAAAATGATGTTGTGATAGTCAATGCGGGGACTTATGGTGAATTTTCTATAGATGATTTTTTATGCAGTGGGTACATAATAAACTGTGTGTTAAAAGAAATAGAAGTAGAACTATCAGATATTGCTGTGACTTCTCATTATATTTACAAAAACAACGAAGATATCTATGGTTTTATAAAGTATGCAAGCCACTATAAAAGAATTATTGAACTAGGGCTTGAGGCAGATTTAGACTATTGCTGTAGAAAAGATATTATAGATATGGTTCCAGAATATAAGGATGGGATTATATTCTAAAAACATGTAATCTTAGACGCAAAAAAAGTATATATTACGTAAAATGCATTTGAACAAGCTTTAGTAATTCTAATTTATTTTATTTAAATCTGCGTCAAGAAAAACTCATTGTTTGAGCGATAGCGAGTTTGAGTTTTTTAGCAGATATAAATAAAATAAATTTTAGAATTACTTAGCGTAGTGAAAGCATTTCTAGTAATATATACTTTTCTAAACTTATACCACTTGGAATACGAAAAACTTTAAGTAATAAGATTCATCAGAATTCCATAGTATAGGATGATCTGCTGATTGAGTTCTAGACTCTACTTGTCTAAGTGTTCTTTTTGCGTCACTTGCAGCTTCTGCTATTGTGGCTTTAAATAAATCAGGTTTCATAAAATGAGAACAGGAGCAAGTTACAAAATAGCCACCTGGTTTAACTAATTTAATGCCACGGAGGTTAATTTCTTTATATCCTCTTGTTGCACCATCTACAGTAGACCGTGACTTTGTAAAGGCCGGAGGATCAAGGATTACTACATCATATTGTCTTCCTTCTCTTGACCATTGTCTTAATACGTCAAAGGCATTATGGCATTCGAATTTAACTGTATCTGAAAGCCCGTTAAGCTCAGCATTTTTCCTTGAATACTCTACTGCATATTCAGAAATATCTACGCCAAGTACACTTTTAGCTCCAGCTACACCAGCATTAAGAGCAAAAGAACCTGTGTGGGTAAAACAATCTAAAACGTCAGCATCTTTGCATAACCTATGTATAGCAGCTCTATTTTCCTTTTGATCTAAGAAAAATCCAGTCTTTTGACCATTTTCTATATCTACATAATATTTAACTCCATTTTCAACAATTTCTATGGTAGTATCGAAAGGCTCAGTTAAGAATCCTTTTGTTTGTTCCATGCCTTCAAGCTCTCGAACTCTAGCGTCGCTTCTTTCATACACGCCCTTTGCACCATATTCATCGGTTAGTAACTTAACTATAATATCTTTATATTTATCTATACCTAGCGCTAAAGATTGAATAACATAATAGTCGTTATATTTATCTATAATCATTCCAGGTACAAAATCTGCTTCTCCAAATAAGAATCTACAGCTAGAATAATCTATAACTGTTTTTCGGTAGTCAGAAGCAGCGCGAAGTTTCTTTCTGAAGAAATCTTCATCTATTTCTTCGTGTATGTCTCTAGTAAGTATTCTTATGGCAATTTTAGAAGCGTCATTTATAAAACCTTTTCCAATAAACTCTTGTCTAAAATTATATACTTCAATTATGTCTCCATTTTCATATTCACCATCAAAATATTCAATTTCATTGGCGTATACCCAAAGGTGTCCATTTTCTGAATTTCTACCTTTACCTCTATATAAGTAAAATTTACAATTCATTTTAAATTCCTCCTGTGCTTTTTAGGGGCGCAAATTAATTTTTAACAATAAATATTACCCTATTTATCTATAGTAGTATACCACACTGAAGTAATTTCTAATATGAAATCCATAAAATTCTTTTGACATTAGGGCAATTATAAATTACACTTATATATGTGGCATTTTTAAATACACATATGAATTAAGGAAATTTAGATAAAAATTAGATGAATTTTCATTCAATGGAGATAAATATAACATCACATTATTAAAGATAAATAATTATATTACTAAAAATAATTTAAAGATTATAAAAACATAATATAAAATATTAATATAGCAAGGAGAAATACGAATGAGTAGATTAATAGTAAAAAACATGAGCCATGGATTTGGTGATAGAGTAATATTTGAAGATGTATCTTTTAGATTACTTAGAGGAGAACATATAGGCCTTATAGGTGCTAACGGAGAAGGAAAATCATCGTTTATGAATATTATTACAGGTAAGCTTATGCCTGATGAAGGTGAAGTTACTTGGGCTAACAACATAAGGGTTGGGTACATGGATCAGCATACAGTATTGGATAAGGGTAGAACTATTAGAGAGGTATTAAGGGACGCTTTTAAACATCTTTTTGTACTAGAAGAGGAAATGATTGAGGTAACAGAAAAGATGGCAGATGCATCACCTGAGGAACTAGAAAAATTATTAGAAAGAATGGGAACAATTCAAGATTTGCTCGATAATAATGGATTTTATGGTATTGATTCTAGGATAGATGAAGTAGCTGCTGGAATTGGACTTAAAGATGTAGGCCTTGAGAATGATGTTGCAGACTTAAGTGGAGGACAAAGGACGAAAATTCTTCTTGCGAAACTCTTGTTAGAAGTTCCAGATGTTTTGCTGCTGGATGAGCCTACTAACTTTTTGGATGAGCAGCATGTAGAATGGCTTAAGAGATACCTTCAAAATTATGAAAATGCATTTATCCTAATATCTCATGATATTGAATTTATAAATGATGCAATTAATATAATATATCATGTGGAAAACAAAAACCTAACTAGGTATGTGGGCTCATACAACGAATTTTTAAGAGTTCATGAGGCTAAAAGAAAACAAATGGAGTCTGATTACGAAAGACAACAAAAGGAAATTACTAAACTAGAAGTCTTTGTTGCTAAAAACAAAGCAAGAGCGTCTACTAGTGGAATGGCAAAAGCAAGACAAAAGAAATTAGATAAAATTGATAGAATGGAAGTTACAAAAGATAAGCCAAAACCACAGTTTAATTTTAAATCTGCAAGGGCTTCAGGGAAGATATTATTTAAAACTGTAGATTTAGTTACTGGATATGATACTCCATTATCCAAACCATTAAATTTATATATGGAAAGAGGACAAAAGATTGCTTTAACTGGTGCTAATGGTGTTGGAAAAACAACACTACTAAAGAGTCTTATGGGGGATATAAAATCTGTTTCAGGCAAGACTAATGTAGGGGATTATCAGTATATAGGATACTATGAACAAGAAATAAAGGGCGTTAATCGCAATAATTGCATTGAAGAATTTTGGGAAGAATTCCCTAGCTTCACCCAAGGAGAGGTAAGAGCTGCACTTGCTAGGTGTGGACTTACTACAAAGCATATTGAAAGTAAAATTACTGTGCTTAGTGGTGGAGAGCAAGCAAAGGTAAGACTTGCTAAACTTCTAAATAGGGAAACTAATATATTGATCCTAGATGAGCCTACCAATCACTTAGATGTAGATGCTAAAAGTGAGTTAAAGAGAGCTCTAAAGGATTATGCAGGAAGTATACTTATAGTTTGTCATGAACCAGAATTCTATGAAGATATAGTAACCGATGTGTGGGACTGCGAAGAGTGGACAACTAAAATAGTGTAATTTACCACAAAAAGAGCTAGAATAATTTCTAGCTCTTTTTATATATCTCACTTTTTTAATAGTGTTTCTAGTTTAAAACTTCTAACCCTAGGTCTAGTATATTAGCAAATAATGACAATGTATTAGTGTTTGGAATAACATTATTTTTAATATCTAATAATTTTCCGAGTCCATACTCAGTGTATATACTAACTGTAGAAAAATTAATTTCACCTAAATAACAAATAATATCAGATACGTTTAATTTTATTTTTGTTGTAGCATTAATAGGCTCTACTATGCTATAAAGCCTTGTATGATTGTTATATCTTAGAACTTTTAAAGTATCACTTATTAGAATCTCTTTAGTTTTAGTGTTTATATCATACTTTGAAGTAGCGGAAGCAATATTATTTATTACAAAATAATAAACATTTCTTTTGTAGTTTACCTTATCTTTAAATTCTTGTAATCTTTCTAAATTCAACGTTATATCTACTAGGAGTTCATCGTTTTCTAAACTTCCAAAGCTTTCTTTTACATAAGTTAACTCATCTTTTCCATCAAGTTCTCTTGCTAAGATATTCATACAATTATCATAAATATCTTCAAATGAACTAAGTGGTAAAGAATATTTTATATTTCTCAATATAAGGTAAACTTTAAACTTAGCAGATTTATTACTATTTTTAGAGGAACAATTGACTTCGACTAACAAGCATTCATGGAGCAGTTCTGTATCAAGTGTTATTTTCTCAATCCCTTTACTAAATTGTACAATGTAATTCTCATTAGTAGATAAGTTTTGTGTGTTTTGATTTATTATATAAGTACTTTTAAAACCAGCTTCAGTAATTTCACCAACTCTAAGTGAGCTTTTCATTGGTAGTTTCTTTAAATTTATATATTGTCTATTTATACATAGGTTGTTTTCAGATATTATTCTCATATTAAACTCCTTTAGTGATAACAAGATTATTAGTTTGTTTTATAAATTATAACATAATTACCACTCTGAAAAATAAAAAATTAACTAGTGTTATATTGAAACATGTATATACATGTAGATTATGATTGTATATACATGTAAATAGCACTTGTTTGAATGACAAGTTTTAATATCATTGTGACAAATAAACTTGACATGTTTGAAAAAAAGTGATATATTCAAACTAGTGAAAAATAGTGTTTACACTATCGAAAGAAAAAGGGGGCTTTAATGATGAATAAAGATGAAATTTTAGCAAAAAGTAAAAATGCAGGCTCAGATGAAAGAGTGCAAAGCGTATGGTTAGCTTCATTTGCGTATGGGAATATAATCACACTTATTTTATGTTTCATATTCATTGCTATCAACGGGATAAAAGGTAAAAGTTATACTGAGTTCATTATTATTGCGCTTGCTTCACAATCAGCAACAGATTTTTATAAATATAAAGAGCTAAAAGATAAAAAGAATTTA
>JANZQE010000396.1:0-7651 GCA_038040705.1 Clostridium sp.
GTAGATAGCTTTAATGTATTTGTAAATCCGGGAATGGACATACCTTATAAGATTACGGAATTAACGGGCATTACAAATGACATGGTAGAATTCGCTGACGATATCGAAGAAGTGCTTCCTAAGTTTTTAGAGTTCATTAAAGAGAGTGTGGTGGTAGCTCATAATGCTGCTTTTGATACAGCTTTTATTCAAAGAAATTGCCAAAGGCTCCATTTAAAGTTTAATAATGCAATTATGGATACAATTCCATTAGCAAAGTTTTTACTTCCAGACCTTAAAAGATTTAAGCTGAGCACCGTTGCGAAACATTTAGGTATCTCACTTGAGAATCACCATAGAGCAGTGGATGATGCAAAAGCCACTGCGGAAATATTGCTACATTGTTTTGGTTTACTCAAAGAAAGAAATATTTTAGACCTAAACACTTTAAATATCGAATTTCTTGGTGATTTTAATATAAAAAAGGCTAATTCCTATCATGTAATTATTTTGGTTAAAAATTTAGTAGGACTTAAAAATCTATATAAGCTTATTTCAATTTCCAATTTGGAATACTTTCATAGAAGACCTAGACTTCCTAAAACACTAATAGACCAGCACAGGGAGGGGCTTATAATAGGTTCAGCTTGTGAAGCAGGACAAATATATAAGGAAGTACTTCAAGGAAAATCAGAAGAAGATCTTAGAGATATTGTGAAATTTTATGATTATTTAGAAATACAACCACTGCTAAACAACAAATTCATGATTAAAAACGGAACAGTAAAAGATGAAAGTGAATTAATGGATATTAATAAAAAAATATGTGGTTTAGGAGAAAAATACATTCTACCTGTAGTCGCTACAGGGGATGTGCACTTTTTAGAACCAACTGATGAAGTTTACAGAAGGATTTTAATGGCTGGTAAAGGATTTTCAGATGCAGATGATCAACCGCCACTGTATTTTAAAACTACAAATGAGATGTTAAAAGAATTTTCATATTTAGGAGAAAAAAAATGCAGAGATGTGGTAATTTATAATCCAAACAAAATTGCTGAAATGATAGAAGTCATAAAACCAATACCTGATGGGACTTTCCCTCCTAAAATAGAAGGTGCAGAAGAGGAAATTCGCCAAATGACTTTGGATAAAGTTCATTCTATATATGGAGAGACACTACCCGAGGTAGTTCAGAAAAGATTGGATAAGGAATTAAATTCTATTATAAATAATGGATATGCTGTACTGTATCTAATAGCAGCAAAACTTGTAGCAAAATCTCTTGCTGATGGATATTTAGTAGGATCGAGAGGGTCGGTTGGATCTTCTTTTGTAGCTACTATGTCTAATATAACAGAAGTAAACGGCCTTCCGCCTCATTACGTATGTCCAAACTGTAAGAATAGTGAATTCTTTTTGGATGGGTCTATTGGATCTGGAGCTGATTTACCTGATAAAGATTGTCTGGTTTGTGGTGCACTATATATGAAGGATGGCTATGATATACCCTTTGAAACTTTTTTAGGATTCGAAGGTGACAAAGAACCGGATATAGATTTGAATTTTTCAGGTGATAATCAAGCTGACATACATAGATATACAGAGGTGTTATTTGGAAAAGGGTATACTTTTAAGGCAGGAACAATTGGAACAATTGCTGACAAAACTGCTTATGGATATGTAAAAAAATATTTAAGCGGGAAAGATATTATGGTCCCACAGGCTGAAATAGAACGTCTGGTATCCGGATGCACCGGTGTTAAGAGGACTTCAGGACAACATCCAGGTGGAATAATGGTTGTGCCAAGTGACAATGAAATATATAATTTTTGTCCGGTACAACACCCCGCAGATGATCCGAATTCTGATATTATCACAACGCATTTTGATTATCACTCCATAAGTGGTAGGTTACTAAAACTTGATATATTAGGACATGATGATCCTACAATGATTAAGATGCTTCAAGATTTGACAGGGGTAGATCCCAAAACTATACCGCTCTCGGATCCTGCAGTTATAAGTTTATTTACATCACCAAAGGCGTTAGGCTTAACTGTTAAAGAACTTAGTTGTGAAGTAGGAAGTTATGGACTTCCAGAGTTTGGTACAAAATTCGTAAGACAGATGCTTTTGGATACGCAGCCTAAATCCTTCGCAGATTTGGTGCGAATATCAGGATTATCTCATGGAACTGATGTATGGATTAACAATGCACAATTCTATATTAAAGAAGGATTTACAACACTTAGTGAATGTATATCTACAAGAGATGATATAATGATGTATCTAATACAGAAAGATCTTGAACCTAAGACTGCTTTTACTATAATGGAGAAAGTAAGGAAAGGTAAGGGTCTAACGGAAGATGATGAAAAGGTAATGAGGGAACATGATGTTCCAGATTGGTATATTGGTTCATGTAAAAAGATAAAGTATATGTTTCCTAAAGGACATGCAGTAGCGTATGTAATGATGGCAGTTAGAATAGCATACCATAAGGTTTATTACCCTAAGGAATACTATGCTACTTATTACACAGTTAGGGCAGACGATTTTGATGCGAATTTGATTGTAAAAGGAGAATCTGCTATAAAAGCTAAGATCGATGAATTATTAGCTTTATGTAAAGATATAGCAGTGAAAGAAAAGGGGCTTCTTACTACGCATGAGATATCTTATGAAATGTTTAAAAGAGGGATAAAATTATTAAGTGCAGATGTTTATAAATCTGAAGCGGTTAAATTTACAATTGAAGGGAATTCAATAAGACCTCCGTTAAGTGCGCTTGAGGGTGTAGGAGAAAATGCTGCTAAAAGCATAGTTTTATTAAGAGAACAAGGGGAATTCATATCAAAAGAAGATTTGAGAATTCGTTGCAAAGTCTCGAAAACAGTTATTGAAACATTAGCTAATCATGGTTGTTTAAAAGGGCTCCCCGAGACGAATCAGTTGTCGTTTTTTTAGTTAAGTTGAATTAACTCTTGAAATAATAATATTTTTATGGTAGACTAATATATAGTAGTTATCTGTGATAATTTTATTACAAGAGAGTAGGCCGGTCCTACTCTCTATTTATTGAAACGCAACTCATGGTTGCGTTTTAATTATAATATTATGACTAAGTATACTAATAGATGTGGAAAATAAGAATAAAAGGAGGGTGTTAAAATGAGAAATGATACCTTGATACAAAAACTTAGAGGGATGATTGGGCCGATAGTAGAAAATAATGACTGCGAATTATATCATTTAGAGTATGTAAAAGAAGCAGGACAAAATTTCCTTCGAATTTATATAGATAATTCTAATGGAATATCACTAGAAAATTGTGAGAAAGTAAGTAGAGCAACAAGTGAAATATTGGATATAGAAGATCCGATAGCTGATGGTTACTGTTTAGAAGTCTCTTCACCAGGAATTGAGAGATTTTTATATAATGACATTCATCTAGAAAAATACATAGGTCAGAATGTACTAGTTACTCTAAATAGCCTATATGAGGGCAAAAAAAAGCTCGAAGGTGATTTAATAGGTTTTTCTGATGTGCAAATAGAAATTCAATATGATGGGAATAATATATCTATTCAAAAAGATAATATTTCCACTGTAAGTTTGAGACCAGTGCTGTAAGGAGGAAGTTATAATGAATCAAGATTTTATTGAAGCATTGAGAGAAATCGTAGACCAAAAGGGAATTGCCGAGGATATGATTTTTGAAACTATCGAGGATGCATTAGTTGCAGCATATAAGAAAAATTATGCTACATTGTCTAATGCTAGCCAAAATGTAAAAGTGTCAATGAACAGGGAAACAGGTGAAATACATGTTTATGGTCAAAAATTAGTTGTAGAAGAAGTACTTGAGGAAGTTAATGAAATATCACTTGAGGAAGCCAAAGAATATAGTCCTAGATACCAAATTGGGGATACTGTTGATATCGAAGTTACTCCAAGAAAATTTGGAAGAATAGCGGCGCAATCTGCAAAACAAGTGGTTATTCAAAGGATTAAAGAGGCCGAAAGAAATATCATATATAATGAGTTTATAACCAAAGAATTTGACATTATTACAGGAAGTGTTAGTAGAAATGATAGAGGAAACGTGTTAATAGATTTAGGCAAAATCGAAGCGGTTCTTGGTGCTACTGAACAAATGCCAGGCGAGGAATACAATTTTAATGAAAAGTTAAAACTGTATATTGTTGAGGTTAAAAACACTACAAAAGGTGCTCAAGTAGGAGTATCAAGAACTCATCCGGGTCTTGTTAAACGATTATTTGAATTAGAGGTGCCAGAGGTTTTTGGTGGAATTGTTGAAATTAAAAGTATTTCAAGAGAAGCAGGGTCCAGAACTAAAATAGCAGTTTATTCAAATGACGAAAATGTGGATGCTATGGGAGCTTGTGTTGGTCCCAAAGGTGTTAGGGTTCAAAATATAGTTAATGAGTTAAGAAATGAAAAAATTGATATTATTAAGTGGAGCAAGAAATCTGAAGAGTATATTTCTAATGCCTTAAGCCCTGCGAAGGTATTAAATGTTGTAGTTGAAGAAAATTCTAAATCTGCAAAGGTCATAGTGGAAGATAATCAGTTATCCTTAGCTATTGGTAAAGAAGGTCAAAATGTTAGATTGGCTGCTAGACTTACAGGTTGGAAAATTGACATTAAAAGTAGAACACAAGCACAATATAACATGGAATCAGTTGAAGCTAGTGAAAATGAAGTATTTGAACCAATTATTAATGAGTAGGTGATAGCTTTATGAAGGTTAAAAAAATACCTAAGCGTATGTGCACAGGATGTATGGAAATGAAAAGTAAAAAAGAATTATTGCGTATAGTTCGTAGCAAAGAAGGCGAAACTTCTATAGATTTAACAGGAAAAAAGCCAGGCAGAGGCGCGTATATATGTAAGAACATAGAATGTTTTGAAAAATCTTTTAAGACAAAACGGTTAGAGCGTAATTTAGGCGGAAAAATAAGTGAAGAAATTTATATTAAACTTAGGGATGAGATAAATAATGGACAATAAATTTTTTAATTTCTTAGGATTAACTAAAAAGGCAGGCAAACTTATTGAAGGTTATAACCAATGTGAAGAAGCACTGACGCATAGAAGAGGAACCCTTATAATTTTGTCTGCGGAAAGTGCTGTAAATACAAAAGACAAATTTAAAAGACTGGGTATTAAAAACAATATACCACTTATAGAAGGTGTCACAAGTGAAGCTTTAGGTAAGTGTTTAGGTAGAGCAGAAATTAATGTTTTGTGTGTGAATGATAAAAGAATGAGTGATAAGTTACTCAGTTTATGGAGTGAAAACCATGAATAAATTAAATTTCGGGGGTGAATGATTTGGCAAAAGTCAGAATATATGAATTAGCAAAAGAATTAGAGGTAACAAGTAAAGAATTAATTAATGTACTATTTGAAGAATTTAGTATAAAGGCCAAAAATCATATGAGTGTGATTGAGGAAGAGGATGCTGAGTTAATAAAGGAACTATATAGTGATGAGAATTCAGGTCTAAAAGATGATAAGAATGAAACAGTAGAACATTATGAAAATTTAGCTAATGAAGATGCTAACAAAGTAGTTATCAGAAAAAGAGGTAGAAAAGGCAGAGATGAACTGGGAAATGGTAATAATGGTGTTGAAGCAATAGATGATGAAGTTGTAGTAATTGAAGCATCTATTACAGTTAAAGACTTAGCTGAAAAGTTAAAAAGACCTTATGTAGAAGTTATAAAACAACTTATCTTCATAGGAGTTATGGCTGGAATGAACCAAGAAATTGTTTTTGCTACAGCTGAAAAGGTAATAGAAAAATATGGTGCTCTTGCAGTACTCAAAGATGAAGAACTAGGAAAAATTGCTGATGATGAAGATGTTGAAGAAGCTGATTCTGATTTAGGTACAGATAAGAAACCAGCTGTTGTTACAGTTATGGGTCACGTTGATCATGGTAAGACATCATTACTTGATTGCATTAGAAAATCTAAGGTTACTGAAACAGAAGCAGGCGGAATCACACAACACATAGGTGCTTATACTGTTACTATTAATGAAGAAAAAATCACATTTTTAGATACACCTGGCCATGAAGCTTTCACAGCTATGAGAGCAAGAGGTGCCCAAATAACTGATATAGTTATACTTGTTGTCGCTGCAGATGATGGTATTATGCCACAAACTAAAGAAGCTATAAATCACTGTAAGGCTGCGAGTGTACCAATGATAGTAGCTATAAACAAAATAGATAGACCAGGAGCTAATATTGATAAAGTTAAACAAGAATTGGCAGATAATGGTCTTGTATCAGAAGATTGGGGTGGAGACACAATTTGTGTTCCAGTATCAGCTCATACTAAAGTAGGTATAGATACCCTACTTGAAATGGTAATAATTACAGCAGAAATGCTAGAGCTTAAAGCTAATCCTAGCAGGCGTGCAAAAGGAACAGTTATAGAAGGTAAACTTGACAAAGGTAGAGGTCCTCTTGCTACACTACTTGTACAAAATGGTACATTAAACACTGGGGATTCTATAATAGTTGGTTCAACTTACGGAAGAATAAGAGCAATGTTTGATGATAAAGGTAAAAAGATAAACACTGCAGGTCCTTCTATACCAGTAGAAATACTTGGATTATCAGAAGTTCCAGCAGCTGGAGATAGATTTAATGTAGTTAAAGATGAAAAAACTGCAAGAAATATGGCTGAAACTAGAAAATCAATATCTAGAGAAGAACATTTTAAGGCAAGTCATAGAGTGTCAATGGAAAACCTATATAGCCAAATACAAGAAGGATCTGTTAAAGAGCTTGGTGTAATTGTTAAAGCCGACGTTCAAGGATCGGTAGAGGCTGTAAGACAATCTCTAGAAAAATTGTCTACTGAAAATGTTAAAGTAAGAGTTTTACATTTTGGAGTTGGAGCTATAACAGAAACAGATGTTACACTTGCGGCTGCATCAAATGCTATAATTATAGGATTTAATGTAAGACCAGACAATAACGCTGCTGCAATTGGTGAAAAAGAAAATGTAGAAATTAAAACTTATAGAATAATTTATGATGCTCTTGATGATATAAAAGCTGCAATGCTCGGAATGCTTGATCCTGTATATAAAGAAGTTGTTTTAGGTAGAGTTGAAATAAGACAAATATACAAAGTATCAAGTGTAGGAACAATAGCAGGATCTTACGTATTAAACGGTAAGGTTACTAGAAGTAGTAGTGTAAGAGTTCTTAGAAATGGTGTAGTAATAACTGAATCAACATTAGCATCTTTAAAAAGATTTAAAGATGATGCAAAAGAAGTTGCAGCTGGTTTTGAATGTGGATTAAGCATAGAAAAATTTAATGACATTAAAGAAGGCGACATTGTTGAAGCATTTATAATGGAAGAAGTAAAACCAAAATTATAAGCTTAAGGAGTAGTGGGTTGTATGGTTAATTATAGAAATGGTAGGATAAATGAAGAAATAAAAAAAGAAGTAAGCAATACAATTCAAAACAAAATTAAGGACCCAAGAAAAAGTGCTATGGTAAGTGTAACAAAGGTAGATACAACAAAAGATTTAAGCTATACAAAGATTTACGTTAGTATATTTGGTAGCGAAATTTCGAAAAAAGAAACTATTGAGGCGCTTAAAAGTTCAACAG
>JANZQE010000397.1:0-4510 GCA_038040705.1 Clostridium sp.
AAGAAATTCTCGTAATTTTCTTGAAACTCAAAATACACACTATCCAGTTTCCCAGAGCACCTCTGTGCATCATCAACTACTATAAAAGAATCTTTCATATAGTCTAAAAAAGTGGATGTATTATCATAAAAATAAGGCATATAACTATCCACAGAGTCAAAGCTCCAAGTTTCTTTAAGCTGTTCTAAATTAACATTAACTAAGGACTTTATTCTTTCCATACTTTCCTTGTCTTTTCTTTTATTAAAGCTACCTAATACATTTTGTAAATCTTCTTTTATTTTATTATACCCATTATTCATTATCTCTTCAGTTAATATTATTTCCTTTGCTGGGAATATCTCTATTTTATTTACCTTATCAATGCTCCTTTGGGTTTCGCTATTGAAGGTTCTTATAGAGTCTATTTCCTCATCAAAAAGTTCTATTCTAAATGGTAACGCTGAAATAGGAGGGTATAAATCTATAATACCTCCCCTTATGGAAAACTGACCTTTAGTATGGACCATATCAACTCTTTCATATCCACACTGAATTAATTTCTCTGAAAAAGTATTAATGTTTAATGTACCTCCTACGGATAATTCAAAAACATATTTTTGAAATAAATCTAAAGGAATATATGTGGCCGCTAGGGCTTCTATACATGTAACTATTATTTTTTTACCCTTTTCAGTAATTTTTTTCATTACCTTAAGTCTTTCCCATCTAAGGTCACCAGATACAGCATCTACATTATAAAATCCCACTTCTCTCGTTGGATAGTAATACACATCATTCGCATAGAAACATAAATCGTCATAAATATTTTTAGCCTCTACATCACTGTGCGTTAGAATTAGTAGAGATTTATTAAGTTGTTCGTACACACCACTTACTAAATAGTTCTTAGCGGATTCTGATAGTCCATATACGCCAATTGGATACATTTTTTTTTCTACATTTGTTATTATATTTTTAAACTGACTACTTTCTTTTAAAGGCTTCATAAGCCCTTTTAGCCTCATGCTAACACCTCTCACTCACTACTAAATTATATGTTTTTTTAAATAATGATTTTATTTAAGCATTAAAACCATTAAATTCATTCATAGCTTCTATATACCCTTTTGAAATTATAGTTTCAACAGCTTTTATACCAGCTTCAAAAGTCTTTTCCATAAGCACACGATCTTCTTTAGAAAATCTCCCTAAAACGTGCGGTATTAATGATTTTTGCGGTTGTCCTACCCCTATTTTTATTCTTGTAAAGATATCTGATGATAAATTAGATATAATGCTTTTAATACCGTTATGTCCTCCTGCACTCCCTTTACTTCGTATCCTTAATTTACCCGCATCCAAACTAATATCATCATATATTATGATGATATTTTCATTTGGAATTTTGTAAAAAGAGACTGCTTCTCGTATACTCTCTCCACTTAAGTTCATATATGTACTAGGTTTCAAGAGAATAACTTTTTCACCCGATATATTAACTTCTCCAATTATACCTTTAAATTTTATCCTATTAGTACTAACATTATACTTATCCTTCATTAAATCAATTATATCAAACCCCACATTATGTCTTGTATGTCTATATTCATCTCCTGGATTTCCTAGTCCAACCACTAAGTACATTGTTACCTCCAAATATTCTTATGTTTAGGATATTTATCTAACACATAATTATTTTAATTCTTTTATTAATAATATTATACTATAATATTATTAATATCCACACTATATATAAATATTACTATTCCCTATCTGCTTTTTCTTAATTAACGCACAAAATAACCAGTATATATACTAGTTATTTTAGTTTACTTTTAATTCAGAGAGGACTATGGTAACTTCTTTTATCTCATCATTTCTCCAAATTTTACAAGGCAAATCATCATGAATTTTGTACTCTGCCAAAATTTTATTTATATCCTCCATGTTTTTGACACTATACCCACCTATTTCAGTTATGATATCAGTGGGGATAATTCCAGCTATAGCGGCTCCACTTTCTCTAATAACTTCTTGCACATACACTCCCTCTACATCACTGGCAGCTGACATTGCTGTTTTTCCATAAATGCCTATAGACGGTCTGATAACCTTACCATCGATCATTAAATCATTGATAATATCTTGTGCTTCATTTGAGTTAATAGCAAACCCCATTGCAAAAGCGTTACCATAAGAACTTACTTTCAAACTATTTATGCCAATAACTTCTCCATATATGTTGCATAATGCTCCACCGCTACTCCCAGAACCGATAGTTGCATCTGTTTGTATTACTTTATATATGGTTTGTTCTGCAGTTTTTTTATCAATCATATTAATTTCTCTGTCAGTTGCACTTATTATTCCTGCCGTAACTGTTCCCATATACTCTTTTCCCAGTGGATTCCCAATTGAAATAGCTAAATCTCCAACGTTAATCTTTGATGAATCGCCAAATTTCGCAACGGGCAAGTTGATAGCTTCAACTTTAATAACAGTTAACCCTGTTCTCACATCCGTTCCTACTAACGAAGCACTCAAAATATTATCATTACTAAGTTTTACCTTTATTTCTGTTGTACCTTCAACCACATGGTAATTAGTAATAATATATCCATCACTTTTAAATATAAGTCCAGAACCACTGCCTTCTATAGTATTTTCTATTCCTTCTGACTTATTACTAATACCAACTACTACCGGCGAAACCTTTCGCGCAACTTCGGAAATAGAATTATTATAAGTCCCACTAGTGTTATTGTTCCCTAAACCTCCTGAATTTAAAATATCTTTATTGATTACATATTGAGCTGTAATCCCACCAGAAAGTGATGCTATAAGTATAAAACTAAATATTTTTAAAAATACTTTAAAGTAATTCTTTTTATTGTTTTTTCTAAATTTAATTTCTCCAAAGATTTCATGACCATATTCTGCATTCTTCCACATAGCATCTCTTATTTCTTCAGAAGATTTATGGTTATCATTTTTATTCATAGCATTACCTCCTACTGAGTTATTTTACTTTCGTTAATGTAAAAGTAAAACAGACACCATTCTCCTTATTTTCAACCCATATATCTTCCTGTAATTGAGTTATTATATTTCTAACTATAGAAAGCCCTAGCCCAGTACTCTCTTTTGCCGTTCTTGATTTATCCGCTTTATAAAATCTATCCCAAATATGTTTTAAATCTTCCTCAGCTATTAGAGGACTTTCATTAAAAACGGATACGAAGACTTTTTTTCCTTTAGTTTTTGAGATGATTTTTATTTTTCCAATTGGGTTTACATATTTTATTGCATTGTCAAGTAAATTTGTTATAACTTGCACTAACCTATCTGTGTCTCCAGCTACAAATAAATTATCTTCATCAAAGCACACATCTACGGCTGCCCTTTTTTCCTTGATTTTAGTTTCATTTTTTATAACTGTAAGTCTAATAATTTCATTTATGTCCACTTCCATAATCCTTAAGCTAAACTTCCCCGCTTCTATTGCGGACATATCTAATAAGTCGTTTACAAGCCTTGTTAATCTTTGGATTTCTTCATATGCAATTGATAAATAGTATTTTTCTTTTTCCTCAGGAATTACGCCATCTAATATTCCACCAATAAAACCTTTTATTGATGTTATAGGCGACCTAATCTCATGAGATACATTTGATATAAAATCCCGTCTATTTTTCTCTGTTTTCTCTACCGAATCGGCCATAAAATTAAATGATTGGGCAAGTTCTCCAATTTCATCATTGGATTTTAAATAAACTCTTTTATCCACATCGCCATTAGATATTTTCTTAGCTACAGAATTAATCTCTGCTAAGGGCTTTATAATTATTTTGCGGGAAAAATAATATATAACGATGCATGAAATTATTATAGTAAAAATTGCAGATATCCAAATTATTTCATAAACCCTATTTAGTGGTGCACTTAATTGTTCAATGGAATTGTATAGTATTATGGAGCCTTCAAATGCACCCGCCTCAGTTATAGGTGTGCCATAACCTCTTACAGGTTTATCATATATCTCAGGATAGGTCCCTGTAGTTTCAAATGTATGACCCAGTCTAAGCTCTTCTAGCTCCTTCCCAAAAACCTGTTTATTTATAAAATCCACATGTTCTTTATTAGATACGGCATAAACAAACCCATAGCTATCTGCGATCCAAATATCAGACTTTATAAATTCACCAATTATCATTATTCTTTTATTTAATTCATCGCCATTATATTTCCTAACATTTTCTTGTATCGTAGAAGACCAATCCAATGATTGCTCTTTTCGTTCATTAAAGAAATAACTTTGAAACCAATAGGACAAAAAAGAAGCAATAAATATTAAACTGAGAGATATTATAATTGTATAGGTGGCTAGCATCTTAAAAAATAGCCCTTTTTTAACCATTTATTTCACCTCAAATTTATATCCTACTCCCCAAACAGTCTCAATCTGCCAATTGGGTCCTCCTTGAAGCTTTTCTCTTACCCTTTTAACATGCACATCCACGGTTCTAGA
>JANZQE010000398.1:0-3238 GCA_038040705.1 Clostridium sp.
GTGATCTACGTTGTCTATAAGAGTTTGTACTGCTTGCTTTTTTAGCTCTGAAACCGTGACATAATCTCTTGCTCCTTTTATATTTAATTTATCTGCAATTTCTTTTGCTGAGTGCTTAGGACAATCTAATCCGTAAGATAACCTTAACACTTCAGATTCTTTTATGTTTAAATATTTTCGCATTAAACTTGAAAGATAAATATTTAATAAATGTATATTATAATCTTCTGATTTATCTTCAATACTATTAGCCCAAGTATCTCCATCGATATCATCGTCGTTTGAAGCTATATAATAAATACTTAAAAATATTGAATTAAAAAACAGGGCAACAGCTTTTTTATCTTCAGGATTATTACGTATTTCATTTAACTTATGCTCTGGTATTCGCATATCTCCTCTGTTCATATCTATACGCCTTCTAATAGCACCTTTAACTCTTTTGCTTATAAACGATTTTAAAGTTTTTTCTATATCTTGAGAATCATCTAATTGAAGCCAGTCTAACCTGTCTACAGACTTAACTAATCCTTCGTTACCTATTTGTATTAGATCGTTAATACTCAATATTCCAGAAGCTTGATCGCTTGTAGAAAACTTTCTAGCTAGATTCTCAACTAGTGGCATAAACTTTATTATAAGTTCATCTCTAGTGTACTCGCTGAAGGCTTTATCTTCTGGCATGGATTTCTTAACATCATTCTTATACCTAACGTAGTTTTGTATGTTATACTTTTTCATCTGTTTATATTATCAATTACTATTCGTGTTTAGTCTGTAAATTATAATTGCTGATTTAGTAATTGTTTTTCTTTTTTAAGTTCATTGCCCATATTTCTGTGAACAGTTCTTGATGAACAATTTAATGACTTAGCTAATCCAGCGATCGTTATTTTAATTCCAGCGTCATTCAATAGTATCATAGCGTCATATATTTCTGATTCAGATATACTTTTTCTACCAACCATCTTACCTACTATAGACAATTTTTGTTTCATGTCTAAACCCGAAAAGTCTTTAAATATAATTTTACGCAGTTTATTTGGTGGTGGTTTTTCTAGATCCATCAACGAAACATCGTATACCATTTTCTCGCGTAATCTTTCGGATATTACAAATGTAACAAAACCATTTGTATTATCGCATATATATTTAGAAATTAAATTAAAGTTGTCTTGATCCATTTTAGGATTTAGATACCATAATACATATAAATGCCATTTAAGGCTCTTATACGTGTTAATTTTAGCCTTAGAACTAAACAATGCATAGCATTCATGCGTTCCATCTTCATAGAAATTACCCCATTCAAATACCTCTGTAGGTTTATCCGTAACAGGGTTACGTTTATATGTTATTCGATGTTTATGTAGATAATCCATGTTTCGTTCAAACTGTGACATTAGCCTCTTACTATTATATTATACTAGCTAGTGTCGCACTGCTAATATAAGATTAATTTTAATCTCCTGTTATACTTCTTAAGAAGCTTTGCTTCAATAATTTTTGGTGTATCACCCTTTAATGCCCTATGAAAAATGCTATCGTGTAATTCTGTTATTCTTTCACGAAGCAATATAACGTGTTTTGCTTTTCTTTTATTCTTTTTTAATTTGCGTAGTAATTTCTGCATAATTAATTTATATAGTGAGGTCGTACGATCTTGTCTTCATTCTTATTTTTTACAGTGTGCTTTTCATTTTCGTAATAATTCCAATAACCTAACACGCTATTATTTAATACTTTATATTCGTCAGGCATACACTGAGGTGGCTGCTCGAAAGCTTTGTCAGGTATACCGTTAGGCAACGTGTATAGCACATCTCTACACTTAGAGATTGTTAGATGATGTTTACCATAACGTTTAGTATACTCGGCGCCTAGTGCTAACATATGTTCATATGCCCACATATACGCTTCAGCTGATGATCTAACCCATATGGCTGATGGATGGTTTTTATGTGTAGGCTTATAAGGTATATCAACTGTAGTACCTAACTCGTGATGAGCAGTGCATAGTAGTTGTGCAGTTTCAAGTATCATTTTTACAACATGCTTATTGTACTGGTGCTCAGCTGCTTTCTTAGGATCGTGTGATAAATAAAATATATTCATTATTTTAGTTTTGTTTTTAAATCAATTATCTTAGCATTAATTTTGCTAGCAAGCAAGTAATCTTCATCAGCTATAGCTTTAGTTTTTTGCTTTTCTAATTCTAATATTGTAGTTTGTAATAGTTGTTTTTCATCTGGTGTTTCTGTTCGACCTAATGTATGGTTTACATTAAATTCATTAAGATTTATTTCAAATTCATTATTCCATTCGTCTTGCTTAGCTTCAATGTGATCTATAACTATTTTAGCTGTTGCTTCTGCAATTCTAGTAATATCTTTTTCAGTCATTAATCTAATCTATTATAAGTGAATTTTTTAAATATATATTTGTTAAGGAATTTACCCTTAGAATCGGAATCAAACAACCCGCGCCATATAAAAGTTGGTACATTGTGATACTTATATATACTTTCATTATTAAAATATACGATAATTTCTTGTTGTTTGGTGTTGTATTCTGCACTATATATAGCAGAAGAGTCAACCATAATTGTTTCAATTTTGTTCATAAGTTATTTGTTTATTATATTATCGAATTTGATTCGTGTTCAGTCTGTAATATGTTCTATCGCTAATAATATTACAATACATATAAAGTATGAGATTATCCAAATTAATATGTTTACCATACAGATCCTTCTATGATTTGGCATTTATCTTCGTTCTTCCAAGCCCAGCTTTTCTTTAATAGATTAAGTCTTTCAATAACATCTTTAAACCTATCATTTGGAATATCAAAGAATAAATCGAGCACTGGATCTATCTTAATCTTTTCTTCTAAGAACTTAACTGTTGTCTTTAATGCTTGTTTTTCATTACTTAGTTTACGTATTTCTTCTTGTAACCTATATATATTATCAGCTTCAAATACATCTGTGTCGTCATCTACATTAAAACATTTTTCAAGTCTTAATAGTTTACTGTTGTATTTTCTGTAATGAGGATATTGTTTAACTAGGTGTATAACATTAGAATGATCCATTTGTTTGCCATTAGCTTTAAAGAATTTAGCTATGTTTGTCCAACCCATGTTTAGTTTATTTTTTAACACATAGGCAAGTAAAGATCTATAGTATACATAATCTCTGTCTCTAGTGTTATCGAATATATTTATTCTTGATACT
>JANZQE010000399.1:0-2759 GCA_038040705.1 Clostridium sp.
ACTTTGAATTGCTTTGTAGCTTTTGGTGGAGTAGATATAAAAAACAAAGATAGGAATTATTAAGTAATCATAAAGGTTCGGCAAATACATTGCCGAACCTTTATCATTACTTAGAATGAGGCGTTTTAGGCTAAAGGTCCACTTTTTTATCTAACAAATAAGAGCCGGAGATAAAAAAGAAAGCAAAGGTGCATACTTCTAGAATTCGGCTTGCAATGTTAATTTCTACTAAGGATAGAATATCTTCTTTGTTTGCGGCCATATCAATAGAGCCTATAAGATTGGTAAGTTTTATAGTTTGTGGAAATAACGTTGTTATTTTTGTTGAAATCCAACCTATCAATAAGGAAAATAATATAAAGGCTACAAAAGAACCTACCTTACCTATTTTTTTATTTTTAAAGGCTACTTTACCTATAATCATGCAAAAGTATATAAAAGTTAGAAAAGAAATAATCATCCAAACATATTCAATTAATACCATTCCGTAAATTTTGAAGTATTTAGTGAATTCCAGCGGTATATCTTCACCAAAAGTTAAATAAACACAAAGAAAAGATACTGAAATTACAAAAGTAATTTGTATTAGTGAAGTTACAAGCCTAGACATTATTATAGAAGCGCCAGACCGTGGTAACGTAAACAGAAGGTAACCAGAGTCCTTATGTAAATATTTACTCATAATATTTAGTGAAAATATAAAAATTACGATTATAGCTATCAAAGCTAAGATAAGTGAGAAACCTACTACTACTTCAGCTCCCCAGGAAGCTTTTCTTGTTAATAATAATAGATTAGCAATTATTATAGTTATGCAAATACCAATTATAGTAAATAGGTTTGCTCTTAATTCATATTTTACAAGCTTAAGCATTATTTAAATACCTCCCTATACAGTTCATCAATAGATTTATTTCTACTTGTTCGAAGTTCTTCTGCATTCCCTGTAAGAACTATCTCACCCTCAGAAATGAAAGCAACTTCGTCAAAAATTCTCTCGATATCATTCACTAGATGAGTGGTAATAATCATTGAGCTTTCCTTATTAAAGCTACTTATTATTGAATCTAATATTTTTTCGCGAGCTACAGGATCGACACCTCCAAGTGGTTCATCTAATACATAAAGCTTTGCTTTTCTTGAAAGAACTAGAGTAAGTTTTAATTTTTCCTTCATTCCTTTAGATAGGTTTTTAACACTACTGTTAACATCAAGATTCATAAATTCTAGTAAATCATGGGCTTTTTTCTCATCAAAATCATTGTAAAAATCCTTGAAATATTTAATAGTATCTTTTACTTTCATCCATTTATAAAGATACTCATTGTCAGGTAAATAAGAGACAATAGCTTTGGTGTAAACACCAGGAATATGACCATCAATTAGAATGTTACCGGAAGATGGATTAAGAATACCTGCGATTATTTTTAAAAATGTAGTTTTACCACTTCCATTAGGTCCTAAAAGACCGAGAACACTACCTGTTTTAATATTTAAACTTAATTCTTTTAATGCCTTATTTTTAAAATATGACTTGGATAAATTTTCTGTTTCCAATATATTACTCATTATTTTCAGCCTCCTTGATTTTTAAATTAATAGTATTTATTATTTCATTTTCATTAAAGCCTAAGCTTTTCATTTGAGAGATGAAGGAAGTGATTAATTTTTGCGCCATTTCCATTTTTAATTTATTAACCATAGTAATATCATCTGTTACAAAGGTACCCATACCTCTTTGTGTGTAAACAATTTCTAATCTCTCTAATTCCTGATAGGCTCTTTGAAGAGTATTTGGATTAACCTTTAAATTAGTAGACATTTCACGTACAGAGGGGAGTTTGTTTCCGCATTTTAATTTGCATGTTACAATATCTTTCTTTATAAGGTCCATAATTTGAAGATATATAGGCATTCTATCATCAAAATCTATGTCCATAAATTCACCTCTTTCATTTATTGTATCTGAGTTGTAGTGTATTAATTGAATAGTACACTAGTTGAATGGTGCTGTCAATGAGTTTTTTTGTTTTAGCATTAAAGATTTCAAATAAAAATAAGAATATGCTTTTACATATTCTTATTTTTATTACTATTCAATTTGTTTATTTTTAAGTCTTTTGTTTATAAAATCATCTAGTAACATCTTAACTAAGGCTATAGCCGGAATTCCAAGTAGCATTCCCCAAATTCCGAAAAGTCCTCCGCCAAGAACCAGTCCAAGTATTATGAGTATTGGACTAAGACCAACCTTACCGCCAATAATTTTTGGCGATATGAACCATCCATCTATATTGCTTAAGGTTACAATAAATAAAATTAACTCTACAGATTTCATTGGACTAAAGAATAGAGTTATTATAACGGCAGGAATCATGCCTATAATATTTCCAAAGTAAGGAATCATATTTGATATACCGATAAATAAACTAAAAGGTAGGGGATAGGGTATTTTTAACATCAAAAATCCTATGAAAGTGATACAGCCAAAAATAATAGAAGTAATAATTTTTCCTACAAAATATTTGCTAACAGTAGTATGAACTATTTTTCCGAAATCAACTAGCCAGATAGCGTGGGATTCACTTAAAATAGCATAAATAAATTTTTTTAATTTATAAATGATAGATTCTTTATCCCCTAAAAAATAAATTGAAATTACAATTCCAGACATTAATTTTATAAAAAAAGAACTTAAAATTACTAAATTATCAATTATAATTTGTAAACCAGGGGCAAAATATGTAGATATATCACTA
>JANZQE010000400.1:0-3139 GCA_038040705.1 Clostridium sp.
GGTAAATAGAGCTAAAAATGAAAAAAAACAGATTATAGAGGTTAGTGATGTTCTAAAAAACAAGGTATTTGAGGAATTAAATATCAGTGAGTATCAAGATAGAACTAGGGCCTTTGTAAAAATTCAAGATGGTTGTAATAGATTTTGTTCTTATTGTATAATACCATACACAAGGGGAGCAGTTTGTAGTAAATCTCCTGAAAAAATAATAGCAGAGGTTCAGGAGCTCTCCGCAAATGGGTTCAAAGAGATCCTTTTATCTGGTATACATATAGCATCTTTTGGCTCTGATTTAGAAAAAGGATGGGATTTAGTTCGAATTTTAGAAGAGGTTGACAAGGTGCCTGGTATCGAAAGAATAAGAATAGGATCAATAGATCCAACCTTTTTTACAGAGGGCGTTATTGAAAAAATAGTGTCACTTAAAAAGTTATGTCACCACTTTCATCTCTCGCTTCAAAGTGGATGTGATGAAACCCTTAAAAGAATGAATAGAAGATATACAGCTCAGGAGTATAAAACCGTAGTAGAGAATCTTAGACGTAATATTTCGGGGGTATCTATAACTACTGATATAATTGTAGGATTCCCTTTAGAAACAGAAGAAGAATTTGATGAAACCTATAATTTTTTAAAAGAATTAGAATTATCAAAAATGCATATTTTTAAATACAGCACAAGAGAAGGAACTAAAGCTGCTGAAATAAAGAATCAGATTAATGGGAATATAAAAGATGATAGAAGTCATAAACTCATTGCACTTAACAATATATTAGAACAAAAATTTATGAATAAATTCTCGGATAAATGTATGAGTGTTCTTTATGAGCAAAGGTGGGGAAGTAGCCTTGACGAATTTCAAGGCTACACTGATAACTACATAAAGGTTGTTTCGAAGTCTAATAGGGGTGTAGAGGGTGAATTTTGTACCACTAAGATTATAGGATGCATGGAGGATCATTTAATTGGTGAAATTGAGGGGTTATAATATTTTAATGACTATTTAATATATATAGCAGGAGAATAAAATTTTATGTTGAATAGTATAATAATATAAGATGGTTAGGAGGTGATTATGTGGATGACTGTATTTTTTGTAAAATCATAAAAAAGCAAATTCCTTGTGAGTTACTTTATGAGGATGAAGGCGTTATAGGATTTAAAGACATAAGTCCAGAGGCTCCCGTACACATCGTAATTATTCCGAAGGTTCATATTTCTAACCTCAATTCTTTAAGTGAAGATTCAGCTAATATAATAGGTCATATATTTATCGTTGCAAAAAAAATTGCGATAGACCTAGGGATTTCTGAAACTGGATATAGAATTGTTTCTAATTGTGGAGAAAATGGGGGTCAAACTGTTCAACATATACATTTTCATTTATTGGGAGGCAGGAGGCTTAAGTGGCCACCTGGTTAGTAAATAATTAATTTTGAGGATGTTGTGTTTTTAGCAATGATTTATGTATAAATACATTTTATATGGTCAAAAATCAATGAAATTGTTGACATACTGTAAAATAGTGTTGTATAATAAAAAATGTGCTATTTAGGCCCCGCATTGGCTACTTTTAATGTAAATTGAATTGAGCTAGCGGAGGGAGGGATAATGATGTCAGAAATTAAAGTCGGAGACGATGAGACAATAGAGAACGCTTTAAGAAGGTTTAAGAAAAAATGTGCAAGAAGTGGAGTGCTCGGAGAAGTAAGGAAAAGAGAGCACTATGAAAAACCAAGTGTTAAAAAGAAATTAAAATCAGAAGCTGCGAGAAAGAGAAAATTCAAATAGGATTTTAAAAAAGCAAGATTTAATATAAATAAAAAAATTGTAATTTTGTTAAAATACCTTCCTCAGTAGTTAACTAAATCAGAAATTTTAGAGTTAGCCAGAGAAACAGTGGTAAAATTGGGAACCAATAGCATGAAACACATGGGGAAAATTATGTTTACCACATAGCCTTAAGTTATGGGCATATCAATGTGTAAACTCTTTAGTTAAAAATATTATAATAAATAAGAGGCTCAGCTTTTGCTGGGTCTTTTTTTACGTTTTAGAAATTATAAAATTAAAAAATGTAATTTCTTGTGATTTTATTTCATAAATTTAATAAGAAGTATTTTATGAGGTGATTAGATGGGAAATAAATTATATAGGACGAAAGAAACCATTGCTAACAAGTTGGAATTACCAAGAGATGTTATATTAGATTTGCCTAAAATAACTATTTTGGCCAATAATGAAATAAATATAGAAAATCACAGGGGGATAGTAATTTTTGAAGAAGAGGAAGTAAAAATAAACTCTAATGTTGGGCCGATTTGTATATATGGTAAAAATTTTAAAATCTTATTTATAGGGGGGAACACGATAACATTAAGTGGCAACTTTAAGTCTGTCGTGTATGAAAGCCATGAATGATTTTAAAAAATATAAAAAAGGTATAATAACAATGGAAATTGGATCATTAATGCCAGAAAAATTTATAAACTTGTTATGGAGAAATGGTATTGTAGTTAAAAATATAAAGAAGATTAATATTACGACTGTAGTTTTACAAGTGAAATTAAGCGACTATAGTGAAATTAGTAAAGCGGCGAAACGAACAGATACAAGGATTAAAATTATAGGAAGAAGTGGATTGTCCTTTTTTATAATGAAGTTAAAAAATCGCTCTGCACTTTTAATTGGAGTAATTCTTTTCGGAAGCATAATATATTATTTATCTACATTTGTGTGGAATATAGATATTAACACGGAACGTTATATTAGTCCATATGAATTGCGTAATCAAATTAAAGGGTTTGGAGTAATACCTGGGCTTAGAAAGAAAAATATAGATATCTACGAACTTGAAAATAAACTTACAAAAGGTAATGATGAAATAATGTGGGTAAAAGTAAGGATTGAAGGCGTTAAACTAGTTGTTAATATAATAGAAAGACAATCACCGCCTATCATAGATATAGATAGTGAACCAGGGAATTTAATAGCTAATAAAGATGGTGAGATAGTTAGAGTATTTACTACCGAGGGAACAGCCATTGTTATTAATGGAGACATGGTACAAAAGGGAGATGTGTTAGTTAAGGGTGAGCAAGGTAAAGAAGGAAGTGTTTATCCTGTACACGCACAGGGC
>JANZQE010000401.1:0-3031 GCA_038040705.1 Clostridium sp.
GCAATATGCTATTGGTGCAAATCCATTTAATTCTCCCTCTACATACACCCCACCCTTATTGTTAATTTCTTCAATAATTGTAGGGAATTTTTCAAAATCAAAAATCCTTACTTCGTGCCCCGCAAGAGACCAATCTGCCGCTGCTGCACATGCACCGTTACCTGAACCTAGAATAGCAACTTTCATTTCTTTTTTCATTTTCTAATCCTCCCCAATTAATTTGTCACTATAGAATTATTTTATGAAATTATACTATTGTAGCTTGCTTTAATTAGTAGCAATAATGATGCCAACAGAATTTGTTCTTTGGAGCACTGAAAATACTACATTTGATAAAAAAATATCTAAAAACTTATAGGTAATGCCATATATATGTCACTTTCTTTATAATAAAATAAAAAAACGCCAATATCTTGGCATTTTTGTATTTCTGATAACGATATTTCGCCTATTGTTTGTTTAAAAAGTATCAATGTTCAGTTTGTCTATCCTATACTTAAGAGTTTGCCTTGGTAATTCAAGTATTTCAGCGGCACGGGATATATTACCATTACAGAAGATTAGAGCTCTAGAAATGTACTCCCTTTCCGTCTTATTCATCATTTCTTTTAGAGATATTTTGAAATCTATAGAATTTTCCTTGTTTGATATATTTTCTATTGATCCATGGTTAGTATTTATAACTTCCTTTAAATACGCTGGAAGATTCTTGGTGGTTAATACCTGTTCATTCGAAATATTAACCATCGATTCAATTACATGTCTAAATTCCCTAACATTACCTGGCCAGTTATGATTGAGAAGTATGTTTCTTAAGTTGGTAGATAATTTATAAACGCCCTTATTATACACTTCATTAAATTGCTTGATAAAATAATCTAGATATAGTGGAATGTCTTCCTTTCTATCACGCAATGCTACAAGATGAAGAGTATTACTACTTAACCGATAAAATAAATCTTCTCTTAATAGATTTTCTTTTATAAGTTGTATGGGATTTTTGTTTATTGCAGCTATTACCTTAACATTGATACTTTTTTCATTAATGCTACCAACTGGTCTGACTTTTCCATCTTGTAAAATTCTTAAAAGCTTTGCCTGTAAATGTATTGGTATAGAATTGAGTTCATCTAGAAAAAGTACCCCTCCATCAGCCATTTCAAATAATCCCATTTTATTTTCAGCGCCTGTGAAAGCACCTTTGCATGACCCAAATAATATTGATTCAAATAATGTTTCTGGTATTGCGGCACAATTTTGAGTAATAAATTTATTATTTCGAATCTTATCATTTTTTACCATAGCTTCAACAAACATTTCTTTGCCAGTACCTGTCTCTCCATAAATTAATACAGGATTGTCATCCAAAGCATAAATTTTTGCTCTTCTTATGTTTTCAATCATTTCCGGATTGTTTGTAACGATACTTTCAAATGAAATAGTGTCACTAACTGTTTTTTTCTTCTTCCGAATTTTTGTCTCAGACAAATTCCCTTGAACCAGAGGGTTTAGGTCCCCAATAGAGGTTATATCTTGAGACAGTTCTATTGCTCCAACAATTTCACCACATCGAATGATTGGATATGTAATGTTTTTTGTATGAAATACCCGACCCAAAAAATTTGTGAATACTTGATTTTCTCGAATTAATATTTTGCCATTTTTGAGGCACTCTACCATCGTACTTTCATTAGGATCAAGTTCAGGATATACTTCAAAATATCGCTTGTTAAAATAACCTATATATTCATTATTCATGGATCCATTATTAAACCTTGGATTAAACCTGTTTGTATGTAGAACATTGAAGTTTTTATCAACAACCATCATTGAATCAACATAATCTAGTACAATTTTCATACTTTTATCCATAATTTTAACCATACCCACCTTTATATTTAAATTAAAATACCATATTCAGTATTTTCTGATAACTCTTGCGAATTTTTTTAAATAAAAAAGAAACTTTTCAAGTTTCTTTTTTGTTATATATTTTATAAAGCAACCTTTCTTATAAATAGATTGAGGAAATTTATATTATTAAAATATTCACTATAACCATATCATGAATACCATTTTTACTTTTTAATACTACATATTCAAATAATTCAACATTTTTCAGTATAATCCTTTTTTTTATGCAGAAAATTCATATATATAATAACTTAATATCTTAAGCCAGCAAAGTTATATTATATCAGCAGGTATATAATTTATATAATTGCTACTGGCCCACATCTCATCGAACTCCTTTTTGAAATCGGTACATACATTTAAAGATGTGATAATTACAAGTAGGTCATCATTATCTTTTGTTGCAGCAATGGTGTAATTGTAACTTCCCATACAAGTTATTCGATTGTCAGATATAGTGATTTTTAAATGCATGAGGCCGTAATTATTTTTAATCTTCACAGGAATCCCTGCTACTATCAATTTATTTAATTGTGGAAATACCCATTCATTTTTAGACTTCTCTTTATCCGTTATAACTCGGACATGCACTCCACGTCTATGCGCGGATATAATTGCGTTAATGATATTAACTTTTGTGAGTGTGAAGATACTGATATCAAGTGTATACTGGGTATCAGTTATTACATCTATTAACTTCCTATCACAATCGTTAGTTGTTCTGCTGAAATAAGATTTTATATATAAATATTCTTTTGGAACTTTCGTGACAGTGACAGGATAAGGATCGATATGCGCATCCTTTTTATTCTTATTAAACCATTCTAATATACCCGTGTGTGTGTCCCCCTAATATTGTTATACTAAGTTAATTTGTGAAAAAACTCGCAATACCATAATATGTTAGCCTCACATCTTATCAACATACACCTCATTAATCAAAGTTGTCTCCAGATATAGCATTCTTTTATCTTTAATCCAATAATACTTTGGTCTCTCATTCTTAATCAGTCCAATGTAATCAGCTAAGTCTTCACTACCCTTACTTTTGTTACATCTCTCACAGCAGCATTTTAGGTTACTCTTTCTATTCTGTCCCCTCTTTTTTTTAGGAACA
>JANZQE010000402.1:0-7963 GCA_038040705.1 Clostridium sp.
AAGGCTATAGAAGAAAAATATATAGGTGCAAAAAAGTGGACGGTTGAAACACCTGACTATTCGAAGAGAAACCACCACTTTTACACTAAAAAATGCGGGTTTGTATTTTACAAAGAAAACTTATGTACTAATGGTGCTAAACCTTATATCTTTGAGAAACAAAAATGATATTATAAAATGAAATACAAATTACTACTTTAGTATATATATTAGTATTTAATACTAAATTATTTTTTTTCAATTTCATGTTATCTTATGGAGATAAAAATATCGGTAATAATTTATATGTTTATTAAAATGCTGTTGTGACGCAGTCAAAAATATAGAAAACATGTTATGGTTTAAGTGGGATTATTGATATAGAAATAGATTTTTCGGAGGGGATATGAATGGAGGACACTATGGCAAAAATAATAGTTATTATTTTTAATATTTTTGCTTTTTTAATATTATTAAAAATAATATATAGAGTAAGCTGTCATGGGAAACTTATTACAAACGGAAATAAAAGAAATAAAAGTAGATTTTGGGCTATATCATGGACTGGGATATGCATCATCGAATGCATATTAACGTATTTAGACTATACGCGAAACGGTAATATCTTTTTTATTTTAATAGCTATATTATGGTTCGAATTTTCAATTTTCAATATAATTTGGAATTTATATAGTTCAGGAATAAGAGAAAATGGGGTATATGGCACTGGAACCTTTTTTAAATGGTCTAAAGTTCAAAGTTATAGTTGGATATCATCAACTACTATTCAATTTAAAGTCAATACATTTTTCATACATAATTACAATTTTGAATTTACCATAAAAGAAGAATTAAAATCAAAAGTAAATGAAACAGTACAAAAATACGTTCTTAAAAGCTGAATTAAGGGAAGTCAAAAATCATAAAAATTGCAAATAGACATAAGTAGAATGTAGTGTTTAACTTTCTGCTTATTTCTATTGTTAAAATACATGCTATTGATGTGCTAATTACTACATATGCACCTCAAAAGCGAACCCGCCGATATTCTAAATGAACTTACCAAGCTAAGGCAAGCCTTCACAAATACCCAAGGGGTGCTTATTTTTACGTTGATGTAAAAATAAGCTACTAGTGAATTTTTGTTAAATAAAGGTGTAGGGGAAATAAGTTCAGAGAAGTTGTTTAGTGAAGATGATATAAATATCATCAAAGATAATCTTTATTTTTCTCTTGATTATGAAACAGTAGATGAACAAAGAGGAAACATAACAGTCAAACTTAAGCTAAATGAATTTAATATGGATGATATTAAATAAATATTTAAATTTTTATTTATTCACACATTTCATTAGCGACGACATAGTAATTTATTTTGTACTATTTATTTGAAGGGAGATTAAATATGTCGCATACAATTTTAGGTATTATAGGCTTATTTGCAGGAGTTGGGGGTCTTTTACTTTCATATAAAAACAGATATAAAATAACTAACACTAACATTTTCTTCAAGAAGGATATTTATGAAGTAGTTAATGAAAAGAAATTTTTAAGACTTCAAAATATAATATCTTTATTCGTAGGAGTATCTTTTATTAGCATAAGTATATTAGGACTATGGTGGAGTCCAAAAGTTTATATATTAGCAGCTATTATTGCAGGGGCATCCCACTATATATTTTCTCTCCTCTGTATGAAATATGTTAAACTAAAAGCAAAAGTTTACTTATAATTTTTTTGATTTTACATATCAACTATTAAAAAGAATGTATTTGGTGGGAATTAAAAAAGTAGTTACTTCGGAACAGTAAAATTATGTGTAACTAAAAAATAATAATGGAGGTAGAATTATGTGGGTAATATTAGGAGTTATTGCTATAGTAGCAACTTTTATAAATCTTTATATGTATAAAATAGGAAAAGACTATAAACTTGCTATGGCAATTGGATTGTCATTTACAGCATTGACACTTTGTGCAGAATACAGTGCTGTATCCAAGTGGGTGAAAGGCGGAGATTGGTCGGCTTTATTAGATGTTATACCTACAATGGAAAAGGCATTATGGTTTCTGACAATTATATCTATTTTACTAAATATAGCACCTATATTTTTAGAACTAAAAAATAAAGAATAATTACCTATGTCGTATCATTCATAACAGACGACACAACAATATTATTAGCTTAATGTCCATATTGTCTAATGAGGTGAAAGTTTTGTTGAAGGTGATTGAGCACGGGCTTTAATATGTGTAAAATAAAATCATTTAAATGTTTAGTAGATAAACTAAACTTTTTTATTAGACTTTTATAAATTATTTTTTGAGATTCAAAAATAATTTATGGAAAAACAAATAATCGTCGGCAATCGGGTGGTTGTGGTATAGTTTAAAAGACAAGTTGCCTCGGAATTGAATTTAATGTCGAAGTAATGTGAAAATACATTAAATAAAAAAGGGGAATTATTTTCAAAAAACATTTATTAATAATAGCTCTGATAATTATTTTCATTAATAGGATGGGGAGATTAATATGTCTGAAATTAAAAAAAAGAATAAATACAAAGTTAAAAAAATAGATGGCGTAAAATTGCATGAAGAACCACAGGATTTTCGCAAAGAAGAAAAAGGGAGACAAACCGCAGGTATAATAATATTAATATCTTTTATAATCTTATTAATATTACAATAGATATTTGGGAGCAATTAATGAAAACTCTATTACTGAAGTATATGCAGGTAAAATACAAGCAATTTTTATGTAGTTGATTGTATAATAAGTTATGAGGTACACTATTATATTTTTTGTCTCATATTTTGACGCACTACATCATATGAAGTAATCTATTGTAAGGAAGTGAAGTTGTGATTGGATTGATAATTCTTATAAGCATTATTTTTGTAGCATATGTTGTATTAAAAATAGTCAAGAATAACAAAGCAAAATACGTTTTGTCTTCTATAATTAGTATTTTATACGGGATTATGCTGTTTTTTGTTGGTATGAGTATAGGAAGTGTTTTATTTTTTGTTCTTGCCATAATACCTCTTATTGTGTGTGTGCTTTATATAATTAAACAGAATTAAATAAAGAATAACTAAATTGTTATTTATTTCATGAGGAGATAAAAGGAGAGTTATATGAAAAATTCAGAAACATTAAAAAGCGAATTAGAAAGAATTGATGGGAAAAGCTATAGAGCGTATAAGGATTTAGAGGGTCAATATGATTTTGGAAATTATATACTTAGCATTGATCATGTTCAAGGTGATCCTTTTGCATCACCATCAAGAATTAGAGTAATAGTGAATCAGAATATTTCTAAATTTCCAAGGGAACTTTTTGATAATAAAAATAAAAACATTGCAGTAGCAGATTACTTAACAAGAGAATTTTATTCTAATATAAATAGATACTCTGAAAGAGTTTTTGGATCCGGAAAGAGCGGATTATTATCTATTAGTAAATGTCCACAACAGATATTAAATAGAACTTCAATAATTATAGATGAGGGTAAAATAGAAGCAAGATTTTATGTTGGCTTTCCGGCAAAGGGAAGAAGCGTTTTATCAAGAGAGCTTGAGAAAATTTTATATAATGTTATACCTAACATTGTTGAAAAAACTTTAATATACAAGAATAATAATAGTGAAAAATTAACAAATAGAGTAACACTAGTAGAAGATGAGGAAAATATAAGGAAGGAATTATGTAATAGAGGACTAGTTGCATTTGTAGCTAATGGGTCAATGCTACCTAGAGAAAGTGGGATATCTACAAAAGCTTTAAAAGGAGGCAAGGTATTTATTTCACCAAAGGAATTAGAAGTAGAGTTTAATACTAAAAGTCGTGGTAAAATTTGCGGCATGGGTATTAAAAGTGGAATCACCCTTATAGTAGGTGGGGGATATCATGGCAAGTCTACATTGTTAAAAGCTTTAGAGCTTGGGGTTTATAATCATATTGAAGGTGATGGTAGAGAGTTTGTTATAACGGATGGGTCTGCTTTAAAAATAAGGGCAGAAGATAGTAGATGTGTAACTAAAACCGATATATCTCTATTTATAAGTAACCTACCTGATGGAAAAGACACCGTAGAATTCTATACAGAAAATGCAAGTGGAAGTACCTCACAAGCAGCCAATATTATAGAGGGAATAGAAAGTGGCGCTAAGGTATTTTTAATGGATGAAGATACATCAGCTACTAATTTCATGATGAGAGACAACTTAATGCAAAAGCTGGTTTGCAGTGAAAAAGAACCAATTACACCATTTATAGAAATAGTGAAGCCACTTTACGCGCAAAAGGGTATCTCAACAATAATAGTAGTCGGAAGCTGTGGAGATTTTTTCGATGTTGCAGATAGCGTAATACAAATGGACAATTATGAGGCTTTGGATGTTACAAAAAAGGCTAAAAAGCTAATGAGTGGCTGTATCATAAAAAGGATTGTGGATAAAGATCTAAAGATAAATATTGCCTTTAACAGACAAGTAAAAGCAGGAACTATTAAAAGTGGAGAAAAGGGTGTTAAAATCAAAACAACAGGAGTAGATGCAATAAGTATAAATAGAGAAGAAATAAATTTGAGGGCTGTGGAGCAACTAGTCGATAGTGAACAAGTAAACGCTATAGGTTCTATTATGAAATGGGCAGAGGCAAGTATTATGAATAAGGGATTAGGTTTTGAAGATATGGTGGATAATATAATTTGTCATATAGAGAGTAATGGATTAATATCAATGGAAAAAGTAAAAGGGGCAAGTGGAAGTTTAGCAATGCCTAGGAAACAGGAAATAATGTCGGCATATAATAGACATAGAAATTTAAAAATATAATGAGAATAAATAAACTTCTGAGTAATTATGGTATTTGTTCAAGAACAGACGCTAATAGACTTATCATTGAAAACAGAATAATGGTAAACAGTGAGATTTGTTCACAAGGCCAGTGGGTTGAAGAAGAGGATACGATTCTTATTGATAATGAGATCATTATTCAAAAGGAAAAAATATATATTGCACTAAACAAACCTGCAGGAATTACTTGTACCGCAGCAAAAAACGTAGAAAAAAATATAATTGATTTTATGAATTATCCAGACTATATTTTTCCCGTTGGGAGACTGGACAAAGCATCTGAGGGATTAATTTTAATGACAAATGATGGTGAGCTAACAAATAAAATTTTAGGCTCTGAGAATGAACACGAGAAAGAGTATATAGTAACTGTAAATAAGCCTTTTGATGATCTTTTTATGAAAGGAATGTCTGAAGGTGTACAAATTCGTACCGTTAACACAAGGCCTTGCAAAGTTTTCAGAGTAAGCCCTGATACTTTTCGTATTATTCTAACACAAGGGCTAAATAGGCAAATTCGTAGAATGAGCAAAGTTTTTGGATACACAGTTGTGAGACTCGAGCGGATTCGGATTATTAATATTGAAATCCAAGGGATAGATGTTGGCGCATGGCGCTACCTCACAGAGGCTGAAGTGATAGAATTGTGGAATAGATAAAGATGCTCTTGTTACACGCGAGCGGTATGAGGTTTTAAAAGAGATATTTAGTTTATAGTTAAAAAACTTAATTTTATTGTGAAATTCAGTGCTTTAAGCTGCGAAATGTGGTATAATGAAAATAATGTAGTAAAATAACCATGTGTGTTCTAAAGAAAATTGAGTTGTAATAAAAAAATTAGGGAAATATTGAATTATACATTATTTAAAATCCCTTATAAGGCATAAGAAAAAATAGGCTAGTATGCTGACTGGTTATTTTTTTGAAGATGCCTAAATAGAAGAAAGAGGTGTCCTATCATAAAAAACGGAAATGAAAATAAAACAGAAATCACTAAAACAGAAACCCCTAAAGTAGAAATTAAATCTAATAAATACCAAACACTAGAAGAAGTTACTTATTTAAAATTAGTTAAAAAAGATGGTACTACTATTGATTGTAAAATAGATACGAAGGATTTACAAAAGGTATTGGAAAAAGGCCGTTGGTTTGCAGAATGGAATAAAGATTTTAATAATTTCTTAGCTCAAAATCTAGGTAGTTATTATATTGAAGAAAAGAAATATAGAAGAAAGCAAAGTTTGCAATCATTTATATTAGATGTTCATCCAAAATCACCTGTAAGACATATCAATGGTGATACTTTAGACAATAGAAAATGCAACTTAGAAGTATATAATCAAAATACAATTAATGATTATGAAGAATTAGATGAAAATTCTGTTGCTGTAATATTAAGAGACAGATATGGCAAGGAAAAAACAAGAACAATAATTGATAAAGAAGATATCAGTAGAGTAATTAACAATACTTATACATGGGTTCTATTTAAGAAGTATACTGAACCTTACGCTGTAGCAAATACTCCAAACGGCAAAATTTACTTAAATAGATTTATAATGAGTACTCCAGAAGATATGATTGCTCATCCTATAAATCTTAATACATTAGATAATAGAAAAGCTAATTTAGAAAATAAAAAAGTTGAATTAGAATTTGTTAAGCCAAGTGAAGAAATAGAAGAATAATAAATATCAATAAAAGCAGCATAGAAGAGATCTTCTATGCTGTTTTTATTAATATGCAGCTTTATTTCATCAAATATTGATTATACTTAAAGTGCCATATAACAATATGCTATGCTGTATTACACATGCTTATTACGAAAATCTCTAATATTGTATTATAATTAATGTAGAATTGACATAAAATTAACAAGACAATTCAATTGAGATAAAGAGACGTAACTAACTCATTTATATAAGAAAATTATTTATGTTAGATTTTAAGAGAAAGGCGGTGGTATAATAGTGAATAAAAAAACTACATATGAAAAAATGTTAACTATTGCTACAATACTTGTTATTTTAGCAATATGGATTATAGTAACAACACTTGGATGGGTTGATCCTAAATTAGTACCATCTCCACAATCAGTATGGGCTGCGTTAGTTGGTATTTTGCAAAATGGGTACAAGAATTACACATTGCTATATCATTTAGGAGCAAGTATGCAAAGACTTCTTATTGCTTTCTTTGCAGCGGCTGTCATTGCAGTACCTTTAGGACTTGCAAGTGGTTATAATTCCAAGATTAGATCGATTTTCGAACCTGTTATAGAATTTTATCGTCCACTACCACCACTTGCTTATTACACACTTTTAGTTTTGTGGCTAGGGATTGAAAATGGATCTAAGATTGTACTTTTATTATTAGCCTGCTTTGCACCAATATATATTTCTTGCGTCTCAGCAGTTATGAAAATAAAAGAAGATTATATAAATAGTGCGTGCACTGTAGGTGCAAGTAAGCTGCAAATATTTATTTATGTAATATTCCCAGCATGTCTACCTGATATATTTATAGGGCTTAGAACGGCATTAGGTGTTGGGTATACAACTCTGGTATCGGCAGAAATGGTAGCAGCGAACTCTGGTATAGGCTGGATGGTATTAGATGCAAGTCGCTATTTGAGAAGTGATATTATTTTTTTAGGAATTATTATAATGGGGATAACAGGTATATTATTAGATAAAAGTATTCAATTTATTGAACACAAGGTTGTTCCGTGGAAAGGCAAAGAATAAAAAAATGATGGGAATGGAGTGATAATTATGAAATCAAAAAAAATATTAGCAAGTATTATAACAACAACGATAATAGCAACATTATTTGTAGGGTGTGGAACTTCAAAAAATGCAGAAAATAAATCAGCTTCATCAGGTACACCTGAGGTGGTAAATATAGGTACTCAACAAATGCCTAATGACGAGAAAATTGCTATAGCAAAAGGGTTTTTTGAAGAAGAACTTGGAGTAAAAGTTAATATTATTGAATTTAGCGCAGGGGATATAAGAAATGCCCTTGTTTCAAAAGACATTGATTTTGCCTTACTTGGGTCATCTTCTGCAACACTTGGAATTGCAAGCGGTATAGATGTAGAAGTGATTTGGATACATGAA
>JANZQE010000403.1:0-8665 GCA_038040705.1 Clostridium sp.
TTATAAGACGTAAGGAAGGTAAGACAGGTAAATAAGTAGGAAGGAGTGAATAATGTGTTCAAGAAAGACGATAGACAAAAGTCAAGAGTTAAGCGTCATCTTAGAGTTCGTAAAAAGATTTCTGGTACAGCACAAAGACCAAGATTAGCTGTATATAGAAGTGATAAGAACATTTATGCTCAGGTAATAGATGATGTTGCACAAATCACATTAGTTTCTGCTTCAAGTGTAGATAAAGCTTTTGAGCCAAAATTAGGTGGCAATAAAGAAGCAGCTAAATTAGTTGGAAAAATGATTGGTGAAAGATCACTTGAAAAAGGAATAGTAGAAGTAATATTTGATAGAGGCGGATATGTTTACCACGGTAGAGTACAAAACCTCGCTGAAGGAGCAAGAGAAGCTGGACTGAAATTCTAAGAAAAGGAGGAAAACATATGAAAATAGATCCTAGCACATTAGACCTTAAAGAAAAAGTAGTTAACATAAATAGAGTAGCTAAGGTTGTTAAAGGTGGAAGAAACTTCAGATTTAGCGCATTAGTAGTTGTTGGAGATGAAAACGGACACGTTGGAGTTGGAATGGGTAAATCTGTAGAAATTCCTGAAGCAATCAGAAAAGGAATAGAAGATGCTAAGAAGAATTTAGTAACAGTGGCTATGGTTGGAGCAACTATTCCTCATACTATTGATGGTAAGTTCGGCACTGCAGTTATACACATAATGCCTGGCGCTGAAGGTACAGGAGTGTTAGCTGGTGGACCGGTTAGAGCAGTACTTGAATTATCAGGACTAAAGGATGTTAGAGCAAAATCTTTAGGTTCTAGTAATCCAAGAAATGTGGTTAATGCTACTATTGATGGTTTAGCAAATTTAAGAACAATAGAACAGGTTGCTAAATTAAGAGGCAAGACCGTAGAAGAAATATTAAGATAGGAGGGGAAAACCTTGGCTAGAGTTAAAATAACATTAATAAAGAGTTTAATAGGTAGAAAGAAAGCACATATTGCTACAGTTAATTCTTTAGGACTAAGAATAATAGGTAAAAGCGTTGAGCACGAGGAAACTCCTCAGATCAGAGGTATGATTAATAAAGCTATTTATCTACTTAAAGTAGAAGAAGTATAAAAGAGGAGGTGTTTAGATGAAACTTCATGAGTTAAGACCTGCAATAGGTTCAAAAAAAGCTCCTAAGAGAATTGGTAGAGGTACTGGTTCAGGCTGGGGAAAAACTGCAGGAAGAGGTCAGGACGGACAAAACTCTAGATCGGGTGGAGGAACAAGACCAGGATTTGAAGGAGGTCAGATGCCTTTATACAGAAGATTACCTAAAAGAGGGTTCACAAATATTTTTGCAAAAGAATATGCTTGTATAAATGTTGATAGACTTAATATATTTGAAAATGGTACTGAAATCACACCAGAATTGCTAATAGAGAGAAGAGTTATAAAAAAACTTCATAACGGAGTTAAAATACTTGGTAATGGTAACTTAGAAAAAAGTTTAACTGTAAGTGCATCAAAATTCTCTAAAGCAGCAGCTGAAAAAATTGAAGCAGCTGGAGGGAAAGTTGAGGTGATATAAATGTTATCAACCCTACGTAATGCCTGGAACGTTCCAGATCTAAGAAAACGTATGATATTCACACTGCTTATGGTTGTAATTATTAGAATGGGTATTTATATTCCTGTTCCGGGTGTAGATCCGAGTAAGCTTTCTGACTTAGTCAGCGGTGGAGGCACATTATTTAGTTTTTATGATATGCTTTCAGGTGGTGCTTTTGGTAAGTTTAGTATTTTTGCTATGGGTGTTGGTCCCTACATAAATGCATCAATCATAATGCAATTACTTGTTATAGCAATCCCCTACTTAGAGCAACTATCTAAAGAGGGTGTTGAAGGACGCAAGAGGATACAAGATTTTACTAGATATGGCTCAATAGTGCTTGGGGCGCTTCAAGCCTTTGGTATGTATGCAATTATCTCAGGTACAGGAGCAATCCCAAATACAACTAGCTTAACTATATTTTTAGTTGTACTAACGATGACAACCGCATCAACATTTTTGGTGTGGATAGGTGAACAAATCACAGGTCATGGTATCGGTAATGGTGTCTCGTTGATAATTTTTATTAATATTATATCTGGATTACCTGATATAATGTATCAAATTTCTGGACTTCAACAGGCAGGAGAAGTAAATTTTGTAGAGGTTATAATGTTTATTGCAGTATTAGCAGCTTTATTAGTAGCAGTAGTAATAGCAAGTTTAGGGGAAAGAAGAATTCCTGTCCAGTATGCTGGAAAATCAGTTGGAAACAAAGTGTTTAAAGGACAATCGACACATATACCAATTGGTGTAACGGCATCTGGAGTTATAGGTATAATTTTCGCAATGTCAGTAATGACGTTCCCAGAAACAATAGCACAACTTAAACCGGGATCTTGGATTTCAACTCTTATTACAGATAGTAAGTGGAGTCCATTTCAAAGAAATAGCTGGAAATACGCAGTGGTGTACTTTGCATTAATAGTATTCTTTACATGGTTTTATACTCAGGTAACATTTAAACCAGATGAAATGGCTGAAAATATGCATAAATCATCAGGCTTTATACCAGGAATAAGACCGGGAGAGAATACAGCAAATTATATCGATAAAGTGTTGACTAAGATTTCAATACTTGGAGGATCTTTTGCGGGGCTTATAGCAATCTTCCCTATTATTGTTGAGGGAGCTACTCATTTTAAAGGAATATACTTTGGAGGTACAATGTTATTAATTTTGGTAAATGTTGCCATCGAGACGTTGAGACAACTTGAATCACAATTAGTAATGCGTCACTACAAAGGGTTCCTAAGATAAATTTTTACCAGGAGATGATACTATGAGAATAATCTTATTAGGTCCTCCAGGAGCTGGAAAAGGAACGCAAGCAAAATCTATAAGTAATAAATTCTCCATACCGCATGTATCAACAGGAGACATATTCAGAAAGAATATTTCAGAAAAAACTCCTCTTGGAATCGAAGCTAAGAAACATATTGATAAGGGGCATTTAGTCCCGGATGGACTTACTATAGATATAATCGTGGATAGATTAAATAATGAAGATTGCAAAAATGGATTTTTACTAGATGGCTATCCTAGAACTGTTAAGCAAGCTGAGGTTCTAGAAACACTATTAAAGGAGAAAGGTCATTCACTTGACACAGCACTTTTAATAAAGGTTCCTAGAGAATTCATTCTAAATAGAATGACTGGTAGAAGAGTTTGTCTTACCTGTGGTGCTAGCTATCATATTACATTTAATCCACCACAAGTTGAAGGAAAGTGTAATTTATGTGGATCAGCTCTTGTACAAAGAGCCGATGACAGTGAAGAAACCGTTAGTGAACGGTTAGACATTTATAACTCTCAAACTGAGCCGCTAATAAAGTACTATGGCGACAAAAACTTATTATCAGTAGTTGATGGAACCAAAGCAATTAACAGCGTATTCCAAAGCATCTGTGGTATCTTAGGTGAGGTAAACAAGTGATTAACATAAAAAGTGATATGGAAATTCAATATATGAGAGATGCAGGTAAAGTGGTTTCTGGAGTGCTTGCATTAATTGAACAGGTAGTTAAACCTGGAATAACCACGGAGGATTTAGATAAATTGGCTGAAGAGTTCATAGTAAAACAAGGTGCTAAACCATCTTTTAAGGGATATTGTGGATTTCCAGCTTCTATATGTACATCTGTTAATAATGAAGTGGTTCATGGAATTCCAACTAATCGGAGTTTACTTGAAGGAGATATAATAAGCATAGATTGTGGGGCCGTATTAAATGGCTACCACGGAGATGCTGCTAGAACTTTCCCAGTAGGGAAAGTATCTGATGAAGCTGCAAGGCTCATTGAGGTTACTAAAAATAGTTTCTTTAAAGGCTTTGAAAAAGCTGTAATCGGTAATAGATTATCAGACATATCTGCTGCAATTCAGTGTTATGCTGAAGGACACGGGTACTCTGTGGTTAGGGATTTTGTAGGTCATGGGATTGGAACGTCAATGCATGAGGATCCAGAGGTTCCTAATTATGGCGCTCCAAGTAAAGGACCTAAGTTAGTTCATGGTATGGTACTTGCAATTGAACCTATGATAAACATGGGGAAGCATTATGTGAAAGTAGAATCTAATAAATGGACAGTAGTAACAAGGGATGGCAGTTTATCTGCACATTATGAAAACACTGTTGCTATTTTAAAACAAGGTCCTGAAATACTAACTTTGAACTAATTGAGGTGAAAGATTTGGAACAAAATAGCCTTTTAGGTAAGGTGGTAAATTCTAAAGCGGGAAGGGATATGCACAGAAATTTTATTGTGGTAGGTATAATAAACAGTGAATACGTGTATATTTCTGATGGACAGTTAAGAAAGATTGAAAAGCCTAAAAAGAAAAAGGTTAAACATCTTAATTTTACTGATACAGTAGCCGAAGAAATTAGGGTTATAATCGTATCTAAAAAGCAGGTTACTAATTCTAAAATTAAAATATTTTTGAAGTCAGTAGATATTGGTAAGGAGGTTTGATTACCTTATGTCAAAAGATGATATAATAGAAATGCAAGGCATAGTTGTAGAAACTCTGCCAAATGCAATTTTCCAAGTGGAACTTGAAAGTGGGCATAAAATATTAGCTCATATATCAGGTAAGCTAAGAATGAATTTTATACGAATTCTACCAGGTGATAAAGTTACAGTAGAACTTTCTCCATACGATTTGACTCGTGGAAGAATAACTTGGAGAGATAAGTAATAAGGAGGGTTTGCTATGAAGGTAAGACCATCAGTTAAACCTATGTGTGAAAAATGCAAGGTCATTAAGAGAAAAGGAAGAGTAATGGTTATCTGTGAAAATCCTAAGCATAAACAAAAACAGGGTTAATAGGTTTTATTTAAAAATGTTGTAAATAGTAATAAGATAAATGATGTTATATAATGAGAACAACAAAGTACCTAGGAGGTGTAAACAGCAAATGGCAAGAATAGCGGGTATTGACCTACCAAGAGAAAAAAGAATTGAAATAGGATTAACTTATATATTTGGTATAGGACTAACTAAATCTCAAGGAGTTCTCAAGGAAACAGGAGTAAATCCTGATACAAGAGTTAAGGACTTAACAGAGGAACAAGTAAACGAGTTAAGGACATATATCACTAAGAACTTTCTAATAGAGGGTGACTTAAGAAGAAAAGGTGCACTAGAGATAAAAAGGCTAATGGAAATTGGTTGTTACAGAGGAATAAGACATAGAAAAGGTCTTCCAGTAAGAGGACAGAAAACTAAAACTAATGCAAGAACAAGAAAAGGCCCTAAAAAAACAATGGCGGGTAAGAAGAAATAGTAAGGAGGGAATGTAATGGCTCAAAAAGTTAAAAGAAGTAGAAGAAAAAAAGAAAGAAAAAATGTTGAGCACGGTTGTGCACACATAAAGTCTACTTTCAATAATTCCATCGTTACACTTACAGATGTAGCTGGTAATGCTTTATCTTGGTCTAGTGCAGGTGGATTAGGTTTTAGAGGATCAAGAAAAAGCACTCCATTTGCAGCTCAAATGGCAGCAGAAGCTGCTAGTAAAGCGGCTATGGAGCATGGATTAAAGAGTGTTGACGTATTTGTTAAAGGACCTGGAGCAGGTAGAGAAGCGGCAATTAGATCACTTCAAGCGGCTGGATTAGAAATAACACTAATCAAAGACGTTACTCCAATTCCACATAACGGATGTAGACCACCAAAAAGAAGAAGAGTATAGTACAGTTAAGAAAATAGGAGGTGTAATTGAATGGCAAGATATACTGGAGCTACTTGTAGACTCTGTAGAAGAGAAGGTATGAAGCTGAACCTTAAGGGTGATAGATGCTTTACAGATAAATGTGCATTTGCTAGAAGAGGCTATGCACCAGGACAACACGGACAGAGCAAGAAAAAAATGTCTAACTATGGATTACAATTAAGAGAAAAACAAAAAGCTAAGAGAATATACGGAATACTTGAAAGCCAATTTAGAAGATACTATGAAAAAGCTGACAAGTTAAGAGGGATTACAGGTGAAAACCTATTAAGACTTCTAGAAGTAAGACTTGATAACGTAGTTTATAGATTAGGTTACGGAAATTCAAGACAAGAAGCTAGGCAACTAGTAACTCACGGTCATTTCACAGTAAACGGTAAAAAGGTAGATATCCCTTCATACAGCCTAACAGCAAATGAAGTAATATCACCATGTGCTAAGAGCAGAGCTACTGAGAAATTCAAAGTATTTGCTGAAAATCCTAAAACACTACCAAGCTGGTTATCAGCTGACGTAGAGAAATTTGAAGGAAAAGTTTTAGCACTACCAAGTAGAGAAGATATAGATGTTCCTGTTAATGAGACGTTAATCATCGAGTTATACAGTAGATAGTCATCAAAATAGAATCAGTTGCCCTCATAATAGGTTGCCAATAAAAAAAAAGGAGGGTTTATTATGTTAGAAATAGAAAAGCCAAAAATAGAATGTGTAGAGACCGCTGAAGATAGTTCTTACGGTAAATTCGTAATTGAACCATTAGAAAGGGGTTATGGTATAACTTTGGGTAATGCATTAAGAAGAATTCTTCTTTCTTCATTGCCAGGAGTTGCTACAAATTCAGTAAAAATAGATACAGTGCTTCATGAATTCTCTACAGTTAAAGGTGTGAAAGAAGATGTTACAGAGTTAATCTTAAACATCAAAAGCTTAGCACTTAAAATGGTTGGAGAAGGTCCTAGAACAATATATATTGATGCTAAAGGACCAGGAGTAGTTACTGGAGCAGATATTAAATCTGATGGAGATTTGGAAGTTGTTAATGGTGATTTACATATAGCAACACTGGATGAAGGTGCCAAGCTATATATGGAACTAACTGTTAATAGAGGTAGAGGATATGTTTCTAATACCAAAAACAAAACTGATGAATTACCAATTGCTACAATACCAGTAGACTCAATTTATACTCCTGTTAAAAGAGTGAATTTCTCTGTTGAAAATACTAGAGTAGGCCAGATTACTGACTATGATAAATTAACTATTGAAATTTGGACCAATGGAACAATTAGACCGGATGAAGCTATCGGGTTGTCAGCTAAAATTCTTATCGAGCACTTTAAGTTATTTATGACTTTAACAGATCATGCTGATAATGTTGAAATAATGGTTGAAAAAGAAGAAGATAAGAAAGAAAAAGTACTTGAAATGACTATTGAGGAATTAGACCTCTCTGTTAGAAGCTATAATTGCTTAAAAAGAGCTGGAATTAATACAGTTCAGGAGTTAACAGAAAGATCTATGGACGACATGATGAAGGTTAGAAACTTAGGTAAAAAATCACTTGAAGAAGTTGAACAAAAACTTCAAGCACTTAGCCTTAACTTAAAGCTTAGTGAAGAGTAAGGAGGTAAACACATGGCAATGTATCGTAAATTAGGACGTTCCACTGATCAAAGAATTGCAATGTTTAGAAGTCTTTCAACTAATTTGTTGAAATATGGTAAAATTGAAACTACGATCTCTAGAGCAAAAGAAACCAGAAAATTTGCAGAAAGAATGATAACTCTTGGAAAAAGAGGAGATCTTCATGCTAGAAGACAAGCACTTTCGTTCATTACTGAAGAAAGTGTAGTTAAAGATTTATTTGATAATATTGCACCTAAATATGCTGAGAGAAACGGTGGATATACTAGAATAATGAGAGTTGGCCCAAGAAGAGGCGATGCAGCAGAGCTCGCTATAATAGAATTAGTATAGTTTGAGCAAAGGGGATTAAGTTGTAACAAACTTAATCCCCATTTTCTTATAAAGATTTAAAGGATATAAGGAGTGACTATTGTGGGTGAAAAAATGGTTATATGTAATAAACTTGTTTATAATTATCCCCAAAATGAAGATGAGAAGTCTAAAGTGGCCATAGATGGATTAGATTTGGAAGTTACAGTGGGCGAATTTTTAGTAGTGCTCGGGCATAATGGATCGGGAAAATCGACATTTGCTAAACATATACACGCTTTGTTAATACCAACTGAGGGCGAAGTCTATGTAGATGGACTTAGGACATCGCTAGAATGTAATCTATGGGATATTAGGAATGTAGCCGGAATGGTATTTCAAAATCCCGACAATCAAATTGTTGCAACCATTGTAGAAGAAGATGTAGCATTTGGGCCAGAAAACTTAGGATTAGACCCTAAGGAAATAAGAACTAGAGTAGATGAATCACTAAAAAATGTTGGAATGTACGAATATAAAAAGCATGCTCCCCATCTGCTTTCAGGTGGTCAAAAACAAAGAGTGGCTATTGCTGGTATTCTTGCTATGCGGCCGAAATGTATAGTTTTTGATGAACCTACAGCAATGCTTGATCCATTTGGAAGAAAAGAAGTTATTCGTACTATAAAAGAAGTAAACAAAAAGTATGGAATAACTATAATTTTAATAACTCATAATATGGAAGAAGCAGTGGAAGCAGATAGAATTGTAGTAATGAATAATGGGAAAATAGAAATGAATGGAACGCCAAAAGAAATATTTAGAAATGTACCACTAATGAAGAAAATAGGGTTAGACGTTCCACAAGTAACTGAACTTGCATTTGAGCTT
>JANZQE010000404.1:0-15211 GCA_038040705.1 Clostridium sp.
TGACGGATATAGACCACAATTTTACTTTAGAACAACAGATGTAACAGGATCAATAAAATTACCAGACGGAATGGAAATGGTAATGCCAGGAGACCACATTGACATGAATGTTGAATTAATCACTCAAGTAGCAATGGATGAAGGATTAAGATTTGCAATCAGAGAAGGCGGAAGAACTGTTGGTTCAGGAGTTGTTACTTCGATAGTTAAATAGTATGGCGAAGTACAAAATTAAATTAGGCTTTACTCGTTGCTTCTAAAAAACAAGATACAATGTGTAATTAGAAGTGAGAGTATAGTTTAATGAAAAAACGGCTTAAACTAATTCATTGACATATGTATTAAGTTGTGATAAATTGTTTAAGTAAAATAAAAAATGCTAAAGATGGTATAATGCTTATTAAGCATGAGCTTTCTTAAATAGATGAAAAAATGGGAGGTGTAGATTGTGAGAGTAAAAGTAACTTTAGCATGTACTGATTGTAAGCAGAGAAATTACAATTCGATGAAAAACAAAAAGAATAACCCTGATAGAATAGAAATGAAGAAATACTGTAAGTTCTGCCACAAACATACACTTCATAAAGAGACAAAATAATACAGCATAAAGCACAAAACGTTGGGGGATGTGAATAAAATGGCTGTTGATGGTAATCTTAAAACAAAGAACAAACCAAACCAAAAAGGGATAGTGAATTTTTTCAAGGAACTTAAGGCAGAGGCGAAAAGGATAACTTGGCCTGCAAAAAAAGATATTAAGAAAGCAACTGTTGCAGTTATGGGTTTTTCTTTTCTTTTTGTAATCTTTGTGGGTTTGTTGGATTATGGTTTTAACAACCTCTATAAACTAATCTTTAAATAAGGTAAAGGAAGGAGGTAGGGGATGGATTACTCCACCCTTGAGATATGGCAGATAAAGCTAAATGGTATGTTGTACATACATATTCAGGTTATGAAAATAAAGTTAAAGTTAATTTAGAAAAAGCCATCGAAAACAGAAATCTTGAAGAATTTGTACATGATATACAGGTTCCTATGGAAGAAGTTGTTGAAGAAAAAGATGGAAAACAAAAAATAACTTTCAAAAAAGTATTTCCGGGATATGTGATGGTTAAAATGCTAATGACAGATGAATCTTGGTATATAGTTAGAAACACTAGAGGTGTAACCGGATTCGTTGGGCCAGGATCTAAACCGGTGGCTCTTACTGAAGAAGAAGTTAGGACTATGGGAATAGCAGAAAAAAACATATCTTCTAACTACGAAATAGGTGAGAACATTCAGGTGACATTCGGACCACTAGAAGGATTTGTTGCACTAATACAAGAAATTCATTTGGAAAAGCATAAAGTTAAAGCACTTATAAATATGTTTGGCAGGGAAACTCCTGTTGAACTAGAATTCAACCAAATACAAAAATTAGACTAGGTACTAAGTGGGAGGATTTTTAATCCGCATTACCACAATATAGGAGGTATAAACTCATGGCTAAGAAAATAACAGGAATGATAAAACTTCAACTTCCTGCAGGAAAAGCAACTCCAGCACCACCAGTTGGTCCAGCACTTGGACAACACGGTGTTAATATCATGGGATTCTGTAAAGAATTCAATTCAAAAACTGCTGATCAACCAGGTATGATAATCCCTGTAGTTATAACAGTATACCAAGATAGATCTTTTAGTTTCATACTAAAAACACCACCAGCAGCTATATTACTAAAGAAAGCAGTTGGACTTGAAAGTGGTTCTGCAGTTCCAAACAAAACTAAAATTGCTACAGTTTCTAAAGAAAAAGTTAGAGAAATAGCAGAACTTAAAATGCCAGACTTAAATGCAGCAACAATTGAAGCTGCAATGAGTATGATAGCAGGAACAGCGAGAAGTATGGGAATAGTTGTAGAAGAATAATTTTTCACTAATCAGGTGGGAGGTAAAAACCGTTATTACCACGAAGGAGGATATTAATATGGGAAAAAATTACATAGAGAGTGCTAAGCTTATTGATAAGACTGCACTATATACACCGTCAGAAGCTATGCAACTTGTAGTAAAAACATCTAAAGCTAAATTTGATGAGACTATAGAACTTGCTGTAAGCCTTGGTGTTGATCCAAGACATGCAGACCAACAAGTTAGGGGTGCAGTAGTGCTTCCTCATGGAACAGGTAAAGTAGTTAGAGTATTAGTTTTCGCTAAAGGCGAAAAAGCTAAAGAAGCAGAACTTGCAGGAGCTGATTTTGTTGGAACTGATGAATTAGTTGAAAGAATCCAAAAGGATAATTGGTTTGGATTTGATGTTGTTGTTGCTACTCCTGATATGATGGGTGTAGTTGGTAAATTAGGTAGAGTGCTTGGACCTAAGGGATTAATGCCAAATCCGAAATCCGGAACAGTTACATTTGACGTTTCTAAAGCAATAGCTGAAATCAAAGCTGGTAAAGTTGAGTATAGAGTTGATAAAACTTGTATAGTTCATGTACCACTTGGTAAAACTTCTTTTGGCGCAGAAAAACTAGTTGAAAACTTTCATGCATTAATGGAAGCAGTAGTTAAAGCTAAACCAGCAGCAGCTAAGGGCCAATACTTAAAATCAGTATCAGTTTCAAGCACTATGGGACCTGGCGTAAAAATTAACCAATCTAAAGTGTTAGACTAGTATTGACAAATTAATTTGGGCATGATACAATGCTTAAAGTAAAATAGATATTACTCCATAGATAGCAGGTGCGAAAGCGTAAAAGACAACATGCCTGCCGAGGATTCCAATAAATGTACTTTTGTACGGATATTAGGTCTCTTCGTTTCTACGGGGAGACCTAATTTTTATATAAAGCAGTTGAAAACTGTGAGGAGGTGGATACACAGTGATAAGTAATAATAGACAATTAAAAGAAGCAAAAGTAGCTGAAATTAAAGAAAAATTGGAAAAATCCCAAGGACTAGTACTTAGTGAGTATCAAGGACTAAATGTAGAAGATGATACACTTTTAAGAAAAAGTCTTAGAGAAGCTGGAGTAGAATATAAGGTTTATAAAAACACTTTAGTTATTCTAGCAGCTAGAGAATTAGGAATTGAAGGTATTGTAGAACATCTTCAAGGACCTATATCAATAGCTTTTGGATATGAAGATCCAACTGCTGCAGCTAGAGTTTTAAATGAGTTTGCAAAAACACATAAAAAATTAGAGCTTAAAGCAGGTATAATTCAAGGGCAAGTATTTGATAGCGCGAAAATTAATGAATTAGCATCAATACCACCAAGAGATGTTCTTATAGCAAGATTACTTGGAAGCTTCAAAGCTCCATTATCAAATTTTGCATACCTATTGAACTCAATTAAAGAACAAAAGGAATCAGCCCAGTAGTATATTAAATATTAGGCTGAATACATAGCAAAATATTTAATTGATTCAAGTATAGCCTTTTAGAAGGCTATGTAATACATGAAAAAAATTCGGAGGTGCATTTATAATGACAAGAGAAGAAATTATTCAAGCTATAAAAGATATGAGTGTTTTAGAATTAAATGAATTAGTAAAAACTTGCGAAGAGGAATTTGGCGTAAGTGCTTCAGCACCAGTTGCTGCTGCAGGAGCTGCTACAGCTGCTGTTGAAGAAAAAACTGAATTTGACGTTATCTTAACAACTGCAGGCCCTAACAAAATTAAAGTTATTAAAGTTGTTAGAGAATTAACTGGACTAGGACTTAAAGAAGCTAAAGATGTAGTTGATGGAGCTCCTAAAGCAGTTAAAGAAGGAGTAGCAAAAGACGAAGCTGAAGCAATGAAAGCTAAAATAGAAGAAGTTGGCGGCGGCGCAGAAATAAAATAATTTTGTTTAAAATTAGGGGCACTTTTACATAAAAGTGCTCTTTTTTTCAAAATGTTATGTTGACAGGTAATTATAATTATGTTAATATATCATAATGCATTGAAATTCAGTGCTTTAGTATTTATATACAGGCAAATACTGATAAATGTGAATAAAATTAGTAAATTTGGTTAGAATGATATGATGAAATGTGTGAATCCAGAAACACAAAGTCCTAGGGGAAGGTGTGTTTTTGGTTATTTTAGTTTATGCAAGGGGTGAAAGCTGATGGTACATCCTGTCCAATTAGGTAAAAGAACAAGAATGAGTTTTTCGAAAATAAGAGAAGTAACTGATATGCCGAATTTAATTGAGATACAGTTAGACTCTTATAAGTGGTTTCTAGAAGAGGGACTTCAAGAGGTTTTTGACGATGTAAATCCTATTCAAGATTATACGGGAAATCTTGTTCTTGAGTTTGTAGGATACAAACTTGACACGGATAATATTAAATACTCTGAAGAACAATGTAAGGAAAGAGATACAACTTACGCAGCACCTTTAAAAGTTAAGGTTAGATTGCGTAATAATGAAACTGGTGAAATCAAAGAGCAAGAAGTCTTTATGGGAGATTTCCCGCTTATGACGGACCAAGGGACATTTGTTATTAACGGTGCAGAAAGAGTTATAGTAAGTCAATTGGTTAGATCGCCAGGAGTTTACTACAACTATTCCGTTGATAAAACAGGAAAGAAACTTTACTCTGCAACGGTAATTCCCAATAGAGGAGCTTGGCTTGAGTATGAAACAGATTCTAATGATATTGTATATATTAGAATTGACAAGACAAGAAAACTTCCTATAAGTGTTTTGGCTAGAGCTATGATGGATAATGGTAGCGATTTAGACTTACATGAGTTATTAGGTGAAGAAGAAAGATTAACTGCATCAATAGAAAAAGACAACACTAAAACAAGAGAAGAAGCATTAATAGAAATATATAAGAGACTAAGACCAGGTGAACCACCTACGGTGGACAGTGCTGTATCTCTTATTGATTCATTATTCTTTGATGCAAAAAGATATGATTTGTCAAGAGTTGGTAGGTATAAGTTTAATAAAAAACTAGCAATTAATCACAGAATAGCAAACCAAATTTCTGCTGAGAATATTGTAAACCCTGTAACTGGAGAGGTTATAGTTGAAAAAGATCAAAAAATAGACAGAGACACTGCCCTAGACATTCAAAACCTAGGTATTAATGTAGTAGATCTTCAAATTGAGGATAAAGTGATAAGAGTCATAGGAAATAACTTTGTTAACATTAATCAAGTTATAAACTTTGATATTTCTGATCTTAAAATAAGAGAGATGGTTCACTATCCTACATTAAAAGAAATATTGGATAATAATACTGATGAAGAATCAATTAAAGAGCAAATAAAACTTAACAAAAGCAGATTAATACCAAAACATATAATTAAAGATGATATGTATGCTACAGTGAGCTACGAGTTAGGACTAACTTATGATATCGGTTATATTGATGATATTGATCATTTGGGAAATAGAAGAATTAGATCTGTAGGAGAACTCTTACAAAATCAATTTAGAATTGGGTTATCTAGAATGGAAAGAGTTGTCAAAGAAAGAATGACAATTCAAGACCAAGAAGGTATAACACCACAAGCGCTTATTAACATAAGACCAGTAGCTGCAGCTATAAAAGAATTTTTTGGTAGTTCACAATTATCTCAATTTATGGATCAAACAAATCCATTATCAGAACTTACAAATAAAAGAAGATTATCTGCACTAGGACCAGGTGGACTTTCTAGAGAGCGTGCTGGGTTTGAAGTTAGAGATGTTCATTACTCACACTATGGTAGAATGTGCCCTATAGAAACGCCAGAAGGTCCTAATATTGGGCTTATTAATTCGCTTGCAAGTTACGGTAAAGTTAATGAATATGGCTTTATTGAAACGCCATATAGGGTTGTAGATAAGAAAACATCAACAGTCACAAACGTAATTAGGTATATGACTGCAGATGAAGAAGATAATTATTTAGTGGCACAAGCTAGTGAACCAATTAATGAAGATGGCACTTTTACAGATAAAAAAATAACTGTAAGAGCTAGGCATGAGGTTATGGTTGTTCCAAAAGAAGACGTTGACCTTATGGATATATCACCAAGACAGATAGTTTCAGTTGCTACAGCAATGATTCCATTTCTTGAGAATGATGATGCCAGTCGTGCATTAATGGGATCTAACATGCAACGTCAAGCAGTACCTCTACTTAAATCACAAGCACCGATTGTTGCTACTGGTATAGAATACAGAGCGGCAGTAGATTCTGGTGTTCTTCCAAAAGCTAAAAACGCTGGAATGGTTGAGTATGTAAGTGCTAATGAAGTTAGGGTAAGAAGAGATGCAGACAATGAATTAGATGTTTATAAAATACTTAAGTTTAAAAGATCTAATCAAGGTACTTGCATAAATCAAAGACCTATAGTTAGTAAAGGCGAAAGAGTTGAAGTAAATAGTGTTATAGCAGATGGGCCATCAACAGACCTTGGAGAAATAGCATTAGGTAAGAATATCCGTATTGGATTTGTTACTTGGGAAGGTTATAACTACGAGGATGCAATGCTCATATCTGAAGAACTTGTTCGTGATGATATATTTACTTCAGTTCATATTGAAGAATATGAATCAGATGCAAGAGATACAAAGCTTGGACCAGAGGAAATAACAAGAGACATTCCTAATGTTGGTGAGGATGCACTTAAAGATATAGATGATCATGGGATAATAAGGATAGGTGCTGAAGTAAGAGCTGGTGATATTTTAGTTGGAAAGGTAACTCCTAAAGGAGAAACAGAACTTACTGCAGAAGAAAGACTATTAAGAGCTATATTTGGTGAAAAGGCAAGAGAAGTAAGAGATACATCCCTTAGACTTCCACATGGTGCAGCTGGAATAGTAGTTGATGTTAAAGTCTTCACTAGGGAAAATGGTGATGAACTTCCACCAGGTGTAAATGAATTAGTTAGATGCTATTTAGCTCAAAAAAGAAAAATATCTGTCGGTGATAAAATGGCAGGAAGACATGGTAACAAGGGTGTTATCTCTAGAGTCTTACCAATAGAAGATATGCCATTTTTACCTGATGGAAGGGCACTTCAGATATGCCTAAATCCACTTGGGGTTCCATCGCGTATGAATATAGGTCAGGTATTAGAAGTACATTTAGGATGGGCAGCCAGTGAACTTGGATGGCACATTGCAACTCCAGTATTTGATGGTGCGCTTGAGGAAGAAATTGAAGCGTGTTTAGAAAAAGCAGGGTATGATGCAGATGGAAAAACTGATTTATATGATGGTAGAACGGGAGATGCTTTTGACAGCAGAGTAACTGTTGGGTATATGTACATCTTGAAGTTACATCATTTGGTAGATGATAAAATACATGCTAGATCAACAGGACCGTATTCATTAGTAACTCAACAACCATTAGGTGGTAAAGCACAGTTTGGTGGTCAAAGATTTGGTGAGATGGAAGTTTGGGCATTAGAAGCCTATGGTTCAGCTCATACATTACAAGAAATTTTAACAGTTAAATCTGATGATGTTGTAGGTAGAGTTAAAACATATGAAGCTATAGTAAAAGGTGAGAACATTCCAGAACCTGGTGTGCCAGAATCCTTTAAAGTTCTTATAAAAGAACTACAAGCACTGTGTTTAAATGTTAAAGTACTTACAGATGAATTAGAGGAAATTAAGTTGAAAGAATCAGTTGATGATGAAATTGAAGAGTTAAATTTAAATGTTAACATAGAAGGTTCAGAAGATATAATTCCTGAAACTCCAACGGAAGAGTATGTTGAACTTGTAGATGAAGACGAAGAAACAGACGCTGATATTAATTACGATGAGATACCGTTAGAAGAATTTGGTGAAGATTTAGAATTAAATGATTTTAATGATGAACATTAATATGAAGGGAGGATGAACCCTTGTTTGAATTTAATAATTTTGATGCTATTCAAATAGGATTAGCGTCACCAGAGCAAATCAGAGAGTGGTCAAAAGGTGAAGTTAAAAAACCTGAAACTATAAATTATAGAACTTTAAAACCAGAAAGAGATGGACTTTTTTGTGAAAGAATATTTGGACCAATTAAAGATTGGGAATGCCACTGTGGAAAATATAAGAGAGTAAGATATAAGGGAATAGTTTGTGACAGGTGTGGTGTTGAAGTTACAAAATCTAAAGTTAGACGTGAAAGAATGGGGCATATTGAACTTGCTGCCCCAGTATCTCACATCTGGTATTTTAAAGGAATACCATCTCGTATGGGACTTATTTTAGATATGTCGCCTAGATCTCTTGAAAAAATTCTTTATTTTGCATGTTATGTAGTGTTGGACCCAAAAGAGACGTCTCTACTTAAAAAGCAAATCCTTAGTGAAAAGGAATTTAGAGAAGCTATTGATAAATTCGGTACTGATAGTTTTGTAGCTGGTATGGGTGCAGAATCTGTAAAAGTACTCTTAAAAGATATAAATCTAGAAGAATTATCTAAGGAACTTAAGGAAGATTTAAAAACAAGTTCAGGACAAAAAAGAATTAGAAGTATAAGAAGGCTGGATGTGTCAGAATCTTTTAGAAAGTCTAAGAACAAACCTGAATGGATGATTATTGATGTAATCCCAGTAATACCTCCTGATTTAAGACCGATGGTACAACTCGACGGAGGAAGGTTTGCTACTTCTGATTTGAATGATTTGTATCGAAGGGTAATAAACAGGAATAATAGACTTAAAAAGCTTCTAGACTTAGGAGCTCCGGATATAATTGTTAGAAACGAAAAAAGAATGCTACAAGAAGCTGTAGATGCATTAATTGATAATGGAAGAAGAGGAAGGCCAGTTACGGGACCAGGGAATAGACCTTTAAAATCCTTATCTGACATGTTAAAAGGAAAGCAAGGGAGATTTAGACAGAACTTACTTGGGAAACGTGTTGATTACTCAGGACGTTCGGTTATAGTTGTTGGTCCGGATTTACAAATGTACCAATGCGGGCTTCCAAAAGAAATGGCTTTAGAGCTGTTTAAACCCTTTGTTATGAAAAAATTAGTTGGTAGTGGAGTAGCTCACAATATTAAAAGTGCTAAGAGAATGGTAGAGAGAGTTATGCCTCAGGTATGGGATGTACTTGAAGAAGTAATAACTGATCATCCAGTACTGCTAAATCGTGCGCCTACACTTCATAGATTAGGAATTCAAGCTTTCCAACCTGTACTTGTAGAAGGAAGAGCAATTAAACTGCATCCGCTAGTATGTACGGCTTATAACGCTGACTTTGATGGAGATCAAATGGCAGTACATGTACCTCTATCTGTTGAAGCTCAAGCTGAATCAAGATTCTTAATGCTTGCTGCACATAATATTATGAAACCATCAGATGGTAAACCAGTTTGCGTGCCTACACAAGATATGGTTTTAGGTGCTTACTACTTAACCATTGATAAAGATGGCGCTAAGGGTGAGGGAAGGGCATTCTCATCACCAGATGAAGTAATAATGGCCTACTCGGTAAAGGATATTGATATTCATGCTAAAATTAAGGTTAAGATGACTGGTATTATTAATGGTATTAGTATAACTTCTGTTATAGAAACTACTCCAGGAAAATTAATCTTTAATGAAACTATACCTCAGGATTTAGGATTTATTGATAGAAGCATACCTGGGAATGAATTGAAATTTGAGATAGACTTCTTAGTAAGCAAAAAAAATCTTGGTAGTATTATTGATAAATGTTACTTAAAATATGGTCCTTCAGAAACATCTAAGATGCTTGACTTAATAAAGGCTAAAGGATATCATTATTCAACAATTGGGGCAATAACAGTTGCAACATCTGACATGGTGGTTCCAGAGGCTAAAAAGGCATTGCTAAAAGATGCTGATGAAACAGTTGAGAAAATCGAAAAAATGTATCGAAGAGGATTTATATCTGAGGAAGAAAGATACCAGAGAGTAATAGAAAAATGGACTAAGACTACAGAAGATGTAGCAAACGCACTAATGGATAGTTTGGATAAATTTAATCCAATATTCATGATGGCAGATTCAGGTGCCAGAGGGTCTAAGAGTCAGATAAAACAATTAGCAGGTATGAGAGGTCTTATGGCTAATCCATCTGGTAAGATAATAGAGTTACCTATTAGAGCATCTTTCAGAGATGGGCTAGATGTATTGGAGTATTTCATTTCGACACATGGAGCTAGAAAAGGTAACGCAGATACGGCTCTTAAAACCGCTGACTCAGGATATTTAACAAGAAGACTTGTTGATGTATGCCAAGATGTTATTGTAAGACACGAAGATTGTGGAACAACAGAAGGATTTGAAGTTTCAGAGATTCGTGATGGAAGCGAAGTAATTGAACAACTAGTTGAAAGACTTACTGGAAGATATACTGCAGAGGATATTAAACATCCTAAAACAGGTAAAGTTATAGTTTCTAAAAATGAATATATGAATATTCATTTAGCAGAAGAAGTTCAAACTGCTGGTGTAAAAAAAGTTATGATTAGATCAGTATTTACATGTAAAGCTAAAATTGGAGTTTGTGCACACTGTTATGGAATGAACATGGCAACCTCACAAAAAATCAATATTGGAGAGGCAGTAGGAATAATTGCAGCCCAATCCATAGGTGAGCCAGGAACACAGCTTACAATGAGAACGTTCCATACAGGTGGAGTAGCAGGATCAGATATAACTCAAGGTCTTCCAAGAGTTGAGGAATTATTTGAGGCTAGAAAACCTAAGGGACTTGCAATAGTAAGTGATGCGAATGGTTCTGTCAAAATGGAAGACACTAAGAAAAAGAGAGTTGTAATTGTAATTTCTGATTCAGGAGAAGAATTTAGCTATGATATACCATTTGGTTCAAGATTAAAAGTAGCAAATGGTGATAAAATTGAAGCTGGAGATGAAATAATCGATGGTTCAGTTAATCCTCATGATATCTTAAGAATCAAAGGTGTTAATGGAGTTAAAAATTACTTATCTTCAGAAGTGCAAAAAGTTTATAGACTTCAAGGGGTTGACATCAACGATAAGCATTTAGAAGTTGTTGTTAGACAGATGACAAGGAAAGTTAAGGTTGAGGAATCTGGAGATACTGAACTGCTTCCAGGAAATTTAGTAGATATATTTGCTTTTGAAGATGCTAATGCAAAAATAGAGTCTGAGGGTGGCATGCCAGCTGAGGGTAAAATTTCTCTACTAGGTATAACCAAGGCTGCACTTGCAACTGAATCATTCTTATCAGCGGCATCATTCCAAGAAACAACAAGAGTACTTACTGATGCAGCTATTAAAGGTAAAATTGATCCATTACTTGGATTAAAAGAAAATGTAATAATTGGTAAACTAATACCTGCGGGTACTGGTATGACAAGATATAGAACTATAAAAATTAATACTGAAGATGAAAAAAAAGTAGAAATTGAAAATGATTTAGAAGTATAAAATACAATAACTAGTTGACAGGGTGCTACTAAAATGATAAAATACCTTGTGTGTGATTTTAATCGACTAGATACATCTAAATTAGATAAATCTTGCGATTGTAATTATGAGGGAGGTTATGAATGGTGGAGAAAATTGTAGGTCAGAAGGTGGTTGGAGTTAAACAAACACTAAAAGCATTAAAGAATAATCAAGGTGGAGTTTTATATGTAGCCAAAGATGCTGACAGTAATATGACTGAACCCATTATAAAATTAGCCGGAATTAATTCCCTGCAAATTGTATTTGTAGACACAATGAAAGAACTAGGTAATCTTTGTGATATAGACGTTGCATCTGTAGCGGCACTAAGCCTTGAAGATTAATATAATGCTAGTAACTATACAATATAGATGTATCATGCGGTAACATAGCTAATTAGTTGTGTTACATCGCATTGATATAAAAGAATAACAGCTTATAAAATTGAGGAGGTGAAAACATGCCAACTATTAATCAATTAGTTAGAAAAGGCAGAAAGACATTAGTAACTAAATCTGGTTCACCAGCACTAAAAGAATGTCCACAAAAAAGAGGCGTTTGTACAGTAGTTAAAACAACGACTCCTAAAAAACCTAACTCAGCATTAAGAAAAGTAGCAAGAGTTAGACTTACAAACGGATATGAAGTAACTGCTTATATTCCAGGTGTAGGCCACAATTTACAAGAACACAGTGTTGTACTTATAAGAGGTGGAAAAGTTAAGGATTTACCAGGTGTTAGATATCATATCATCAGAGGAACATTAGATGCTGCTGGAGTTGCAGGTAGACTACAAAGTAGATCTAAGTATGGTGCTAAGAGACCAAAGGCAAAAAAATAATACCATGAATTACGGTGCAATGTCTTCAGCAGTTATTTATATGATAATCAATATATATTTACATATATTTACATAAATTTGCAGGAGTACAGAGCATTTTGCGATAGAGATATCGAGTACCTATGAGTTAATTAAAATTGTTAAGGAGGGAAGAAAGATGCCGAGAAAAGGATATATTGCAAAAAGAGATGTATTACCAGATCCTATGTACAATAGCAAAGTTGTTACAAAGTTAATAAACAATGTAATGGAAGATGGAAAAAGAGGAGTAGCTCAAAAAATATGCTATGAAGCTTTTGACATTATTAAAGAAAAAACAGGTAAAGAACCTTTAGAGGTTTTTGAATTGGCGTTAACTAACATTATGCCAATGCTTGAAGTAAAAGCTAGAAGAATAGGTGGAGCTAATTATCAAGTGCCTATCGAAGTTAGACCTGAGAGAAGACAAACATTAGGACTTAGATGGTTACTTGTTGCTACAGACAAAAGAGGCGAGAAGTATGCTAGAGAAAAGCTTGCTAATGAGTTGATTGATGCTTCTAACAACACAGGAGCAGCAGTTAAAAAGAGAGAAGATACTCATAAAATGGCTGAGGCTAATAAGGCTTTTGCTCATTACAGATATTAATATTAAAACTGTTTTGGCTTTGCCAAGACAGTTTTGTCAAATTTAAAATCACTCGTTGAGAGGAGGACATATAGTGGGTAGAGAATATTCTTTAGATAAATTTCGTAATATAGGTATTATGGCTCACATAGATGCTGGTAAAACAACAACAACTGAGCGTATATTATTCTATACAGGTAAAACACATAAGATTGGTGAAGTTCATGATGGCGGAGCTACAATGGATTGGATGGTTCAAGAACAAGAAAGAGGCATAACAATAACATCTGCAGCTACAACTTGTTTTTGGAAAGGTCATAATATAAACATTATAGATACACCAGGTCACGTAGACTTTACGGTTGAGGTTGAAAGATCACTAAGAGTCCTTGATGGATCTGTAGCAGTATTTTGTGCAAAAGGTGGAGTTGAACCACAATCAGAAACAGTGTGGAGACAGGCCGATAAGTATCAAGTGCCAAGAATGGCATATGTTAATAAAATGGATATAATGGGTGCAGATTTTTATAGAGTTGTGGGAATGATGAGAGATAGGCTTCATGCTAATGCTGTTCCAATCCAACTTCCAATAGGAAAAGAAGATGTATTCCTAGGGATCGTAGATTTAATTAAAAATGTTGCTAAGATTTATAAAGATGACTTAGGAACAGAAATAGAAGAAGTAGAAATTCCAGAAGACATGAAAGAGTTAACATTAGAATATAGAGCTGCTATGATTGAATCAATAGCTGAACTAGATGAAGATCTTATGATGAAATACCTTGATGGTGAAGAAATAAGTGAAGAAGAATTAAAAGTAGCACTTCGAAAAGGCGTAATCGCTAATGAAATAGTGCCTGTAATATGTGGATCATCATATAAAAACAAAGGTGTTCAAATGATGATAGATGCTGTTATAGAATACATGCCATCACCTCTAGACATTCCAGCTATCAAAGGACAGGATGTTGATAATGGGGAACCTATTGAAAGACACCCAAGTGATGATGAGCCAATGGCAGCATTAGCATTCAAAATTGCTACAGATCCTTTTGTTGGTAGACTTTGTTTTGCAAGAGTTTACTCAGGCATAATGAAAATTGGTACATATGTATTAAATGCTAACAAAGGTAAAAAAGAAAGAGTTGGTAGACTTGTTAAAATGCATGCTAATCACAGAGAAGAAGTTAATGAGTTACGTGCAGGAGAATTAGGTGCAATAATTGGACTTAAAAATACGACTACTGGTGAAACATTATGTGATGAAGATAATCCTATATTGTTTGAAACAATGAAATTTCCAGACCCAGTTATTCACGTAGCTATTGAGCCAAAAACAAAAGCTGGTCAAGAAAGAATGGGTATGTCACTTGCAAAGCTATCTGAAGAAGATCCAACTTTTAAAACTTATACTGATCAAGAAACAGGTCAAACAATAATTGGTGGTATGGGCGAGCTCCATCTTGAAATTATTGTTGATAGATTAACACGAGAATTTAAAGTTGAATGTAATGTAGGTAAACCACAAGTTGCATACAAAGAAACAATACGTAAGCAAGTTAAAGCTGAAGGTAAATATATCAAACAATCAGGTGGACGTGGACAATATGGCCATTGTTGGATAGAATTAATACCAACTAAAGAACCTTACTCCTTTGAAAACGCTACTGTTGGTGGATCTATTCCAAAGGAATTTATATCTCCAATAGAAAACGGAATTAAAGAAGCATCTAAAACTGGTATTCTTGGTGGGTACCAAGTTCTTAACTTCAAAGTTAAAGTTGTTGATGGTTCATACCATGATGTTGACTCAAATGAGATGGCGTTTAAGGTTGCTGGATCAATGGCATTCAAGAACGCTATGGCAAAAGCAGACCCAGTTTTACTTGAACCTATAATGAAGGTTGAAGTTACTGTACCAGAAGAGTACATGGGAGACGTTATGGGCGACCTTAACTCAAGAAGAGGAAGAATAGAAGGAATGGAAGCTCAATCTGGAGCTCAAATAATTAGAGCGATGGTTCCATTATCAGAAATGTTTGGTTATTCCACTACACTTAGATCAAGAACACAAGGTAGAGGAGTATACAGCATGGAATTTGAAGCATACGAACCAATTCCAAAGAGCATCCAAGAACAAATCATAGGTGAAAAGAAATAAAAAAATATAACAATATGTAAATTTAAGGAGGAATACAAAATGGCAAAAGCAAAATTTGAAAGAAGTAAACCGCATGTTAATATTGGAACAATAGGACATGTAGATCACGGCAAGACAACACTCACAGCTGCAATAACTGCAGTACTTGCAACTAAGGGATGGGCACAAGCATCTAAGTTTGACCAAATAGACAAAGCACCAGAGGAAAGAGAA
>JANZQE010000405.1:0-3366 GCA_038040705.1 Clostridium sp.
TAAATAATATAAAACGATAACTGATAAAAAATAAGTAACTGTTGTTTTACATTCATTTTATATCAATGAGTAAGATTAATATGCAACATAAAATGATTTTATTTTTAATTTTGATGAATAATTTATCACAAAAAGTTGAACTTAGGTTGTTATTTTGCAAAAAAAATAGAAATTTATAAATTATTATTGAATTTTTAGAATAATATGATTATAATTGTAATTAGAGATATGGAGGATTGAATTTTTAAAATCGAAATTATTTATTAAGCGCATTATTTCCTGCATATTAATCAATAGACTTAAGGGGGAGACAATTATGTCCAATCAAAAAAAAGATGAGCAGGAATTTAAACCATATATTTCTGCCGATAAAGTTTTACCAGAATTTACTTTAACCGCAGTTTTACTTGGTATTTTAATTTCAGTTATTTTCGGTGCGGCTAATGCGTATCTAGGATTAAAAGTAGGTATGACAATTAGTGCATCTATTCCTGCTGCTGTAATTTCAATGGGAATTATTAGAGGACTTCTTAAGAAAGAATCCATATTAGAGAACAATATGGTTCAAACAATTGGATCGGCCGGTGAATCTTTGGCGGCAGGAGCGATATTTACGTTACCAGCCCTATTTATTTGGATGGAAGAATGGAATCAGGGTGCTCCAAGCCTAATAACCATAACATGTATCGCTTTAGCTGGTGGAGCTCTTGGAGTTCTTTTTATGGTTCCATTAAGAAAAGCATTAATTGTAAAAGAACATGGTACATTGCCTTACCCAGAAGGAACAGCTTGTGCTGAGGTATTACTTGCTGGAGAAGAGGGCGGAGAAAAAGCGAAAATTACATTTATAGGACTCGGAATTGGTGCCGCATATAAATTTATTACGGGCGGATTCAAATTATTTCCTGGTGAAATAGAAACTGCTATTCCTGGTTATAAAGGAGCAGCCATCGGGGCAGATGTTTTACCTGCATTACTCGGTGTTGGATTTATCATTGGACCTAGAATTTCTGCATACATGTTAGGTGGAGCAGTTATTGGATGGCTAGCGCTAATTCCTTTGATTGCCAATATTGGTAGCATGGGAGTTGTGGTTTTGTACCCAGCAACTGTACCAATATCTGAACTAGACTACTGGGGAATTTGGAATTTTTATATAAGATATGTTGGTGCTGGGGCTGTTGCATTTGGTGGAATTATTAGTTTAATCAAATCAATACCACTTATTGTAGGTACCTTTAAAGAGGCAATGAAAGATTATGCTACTAAAGGTGATGGCAAAGGTTCCATTAGAACAGAGCAAGACATGCCAATGAAATTTGTAATAATTGGTGTTTTAGCTGTTATTCTGGCTATGATGATGACAACTATTATACCAGTAGGACTTGTTGGAGCTGTATTAATTGCAATTTTCGGGTTCTTTTTTGCCACAGTTTCTTCAAGAGTAGTTGGACTTGTTGGCAGTTCTTCAAACCCTGTATCAGGTATGACAATTGCTACACTTATTGTTACAGCTATAGTTTTTAAAGCCACTGGAAACGATGGTCATGCTGGAATGATAGCAACATTATCAGTAGGTGCCGTTATTTGTATTGTTGCTGCAATGGCAGGAGATACATCCCAGGATTTAAAAACTGGTTTCTTAGTAGGAGCAACACCAAAGCTTCAACAATATGGAGAGCTCATTGGTGCATTTGCTGCAGCACTCGCTATAGGTGGTGTTCTAATTCTGTTAAATAGTGCATGGGGATTTGAATCAGCTGAATTACCTACACCTCAAGCAGCGCTTATGAGATTAGTTATAGAAGGCGTTATGGGTGGAAACTTACCTTGGAATCTTGTGTTCGCAGGAGTAGGTATCGGAGCTGCACTTGAATTATTAGGATTACCGGTATTACCAATTGCTATTGGTCTATACCTTCCAATCCATTTAAGTACACCTATTATGGTTGGTGGACTCATTAGAGGAATACTAAACAAGAAAGAAGAGAAGCTAGAAGCATTAGGTAAGGGAATCGATAACATTAAAGATAAAATTAATTGTGGAATTCTGTATTCTTCTGGATTAATTGCCGGTGAAGGATTAGTAGGTATACTACTTGCAGTATTTGCAGTTCTTGAATGGAATGTTGACCTTGGTATTGATCTAGGACAAATAGGAGCATTGTTCTTCTTTGGTCTTCTAATATTATCACTTCTTAAGTACTCTTTACTTAAGAAAGATAAGATTAAAAATAAAATAATTAGTTATAGGAAACATTATAAAGAGGATATTATAAATATCCTCTTTATAAATTATGAAATACGAGGTGTAGTCATGGCTAAAAAAATAGATAAAGATGCTAATTTTTTAAAACTGGTACCTTACAAAAATATGGATCAGAAATGGGAATTGAAAGACGATGGTTTGGTTCGAATTATTGTTATGAGGGATGGATTATTAGATAGGGCTGTGAGGATGTTTTTCAAAACACCAAAAGAAATGAAAATTGATTTAGATGCCCAAGGTAGTTGCGTATGGAAAAGTATAGACAACTATAGAAATATTGAAGAAATTGGGAAACTGTTAATTAAAGATTTTGGTGATAAGGCAGAGCCCCTTTATCAGAGACTGGGGACCTATATTAATATTTTGAGAAATAACAAATTTATAAAATTGAAAGAAGTTAGTGATTGATATGATTAGTTTTATTTTAAAAGCAGTACTACTAGGAGTAACCATTACATTTTTGCTTTCGTGGGGATATGTAAAACAGCAAAGGAAGGCTGAGGAACTATATCGAAAGCTAGTGATTAAATGTGAAGCAAAAATAATAAAAAAGATGAAAACAGAGGGAGCCATTTCAATAAAAGAAATAGAAGAAATCGTCTCTGGAACCAAAGGAACTGTAGTTTGGAGTAAGAATAAATTGCAGGTTAAGGATTCAAAGATAGTTGCGAAGACAATATTAGAAAATTTGATAAATAGTGGCGTAATTACTGAAGCTATAGAAAAGGGACCTAAAAAATATTGCCTAAAATAAAAAAATTTTCAAAAACCATGCTGAGATACTTAGAATTTTATAGTGTTTCAATATGGTTTTTATTTTAATTAACAACATATAATTCCAATAATAACATATTAAAGTAAAGTACTTGATTTATTTAAGCTAATAAACTAAAATTAAGTGTGTTATTAAAAAAAATACGGTGAATAATAGTTAAGTAGTGTTCATTACAGTAAGGAAAATAAAACAATTAAGCATTGTTTCAATACAAAACGACTAACAAGGAGGAATAACAATGGAAAAAATTTTATCTTTAGATTTAAGCAAGACAATTCCATATTTGGGGGAACATGAAGTTTCTTACTTTCAACCAATGGTA
>JANZQE010000406.1:0-4962 GCA_038040705.1 Clostridium sp.
AGAGCATTAATTGAAACAAATATGGAGCAGGTAGAGGGGTATGGAGAAGACGAGTATTGCGCAGCTGCTATTAAATTGTTAAAGAATAAATTAAAATCTGATGATGTTGACATTCACATGTTTTGTGGCGGAACTCAAACGAATCTTACTTCTATTTCTGCTTTTTTAAGACCACATGAAGCTATTATTTCGGCAAACACAGGACATGTATTAGTTCACGAAACTGGAGCAATAGAAGCTACTGGTCATAAAATTATTTCCATAGAAGTGGATGATGGGAAGCTTAATCCGAGTCATATAAAATGTGTAATAGACGAGCACTCAGATGAACATATGGTAAAGCCTAAAATGGTTTATATATCAAATCCAACAGAAATAGGAACTATTTATAAGAAACAGGAGTTAAAGGATTTAAGTAAATTTTGCAAGGAAAGCAATATGATATTGTATATGGATGGAGCGAGGCTAGGGTCTGCTCTATGTTCTAAAGAGAATGATGTAGAGCTTTCAGACCTTCCAAAACTTACTGATGCTTTTTATATTGGTGGAACTAAGAATGGTGCGTTAATGGGAGAAGCTCTTGTAATAAGCACTGATATGCTTAAGCAAGATTTCAGATATCACATTAAGCAAAAGGGAGGATTACTTGCAAAGGGAAGAGTAATTGGTATACAGTTCCAGGAATTGTTTAAAGATGATATTTACTTTGAACTAGCAAGACATGCAAACGGGATGGCAGAAAAATTGAAAATAGGAATTAGCGATTGCGGGCATGAATTTTTGATTAATTCATCAACAAACCAGATATTTCCTATATTGCCTAATGTAATAATTGATAGACTTTGCGAAAAGTATATATTTTATAAATGGCAAAAGATTGATGAAGATAATTCTGCTATTAGATTAGTAACATCATGGGCAACAAATGAAAAAGCGATTAAATCATTTATTGATGATTTGAGGTTAATGGGGAAATTATAGTGCATTTCAACGATAAATAAAAGAAGACAAGTATGACCATTTAATAATGGCATAGCTTGTCTTCTTTTATTTATGCTATACGAGGCTTTATTAAGCTATTGGAAGGCGAAGAGTAATAGCAATATTATGATTTTTAATAAGTGGGTAATAATTGTGAATAATTATTGACAAACAATAAAACGAATTTTGTGGTATCATTTAAAGTAAATACCATATATAGTAGATTTTATATACATGAGGGTGAATGTCTTATAAATAATCGGATTTTAGGGGGTACTAATGGAGAACACAGTATTTATTAATTTAGGAAAACTAAACTTTGACAACAAACTCGATCTTTCGTCAGTAACAGAATTAACTACTTTAACAAAATATGATGAAAGCAGTGATAAAGAGATTTTAGAACGAGTTAAAGATCAAACTATTATTATAACAAAGGAATTGCATTTGGGTAGGGATTTAATATCTCAATTTCCGCCCTCCGTTAAACTCATCTGCGAAGCCGGCACCGGATATAATAATATCGATATTGTTGCAGCAAGAGAAAAGAATATTACTGTCTGCAACGTTCCTAGTTACAGCACTGAAGCGGTGGCACATCTAGTGATTACTTACATCTTGAATTTTAGCTCTTCATTGATTCAGCAGCAGATGATGATCAAAGAGAAAAACTTTGATAATTTCACTAAACACTTAGAACTTCCACATTTTGAGGTTCAAAACAAAACCATTGGAGTCATTGGCGGATTTGGGGCTATTGGACGGGAGGTAATAAAAATCGTGCTTGCTCTTGGGATGAATGTTATCATATACAGTCGAACCCAGAAACCTTTGGATAACCCAAACGTACGCTTTGTTTCACTTGAAGAATTGCTTAAACAGAGCGATTTTGTGACCATCAATTGCCCACTTACCTCTGAGACATTGCATCTTATTGATAAGGACCGATTGAAGCTTATGAAGCCTTCAGCTTTTATCATAAATACTTCAAGGGGACAAATAATAAAAGAAACTGATTTAATTGAAGCCTTACAAAATAAGATAATTGCAGGTGCCGCTCTAGATGTTCAGGACCCAGAACCACCTGATAAGAATAATCCATTGTTTAACATGAAAAATGTAATCATTACTCCACATATAGGTTGGAGGCGTTTAGAGTCAAGGCAAAGGCTTATTAAGCTTATGGCTGTTAATATCGAATCATTTATTGAAGGAAAGCCAATCAATGTTGTGAATTAACGTTGGGATGAAAATAATAATGGCAAGATTATGTTAATGGACTAAATTAATAATAAGATATAAAATATAAATGATACCAAAGTTTATCTAAAGGAGGCTTCAAAATGGATAAAAATTTAAATGCTAGAAAAGATGTAGATCAATCACTTACTTGGGATTTATCTGCTATTTATGCAACAGAGCAGCAGTATGATTTATCATTAAAAGAACTTCAAGGACTTATTTCTAAGGTTGAAAAAAAATATAAAGGAAGGCTGAATACAGCAAGCAATATTAATCAGTGTTTGGATAAAGTGGGAGAGATAGCTAAGATTTTGACCCTTACTGGAACTTATGCAGAGCTTTCAGTTTCAGTGGATCATACTAACAATGAAAATCAGGAAAGAGCTATGAAATTCATGAATATAGCATCCGACATCGGTAGCAGAATAAGTTTTGTAGACAGTGAGATTATACAATCAGATGAAAGCGTTATTGAGGATGCAATAAGAGAATCAAAGGAAAATAGCAATTACTTAAAGAATATCAAAAGAAATAAGGCACATGCACTTCATCCAGAAGTAGAAAGCGTATTAGCTGCTTTATCAGGAACATTAGAAGCTCCTTTTAGCATTTATGAACGAGCTAAGCTTGCGGATATGAATTTCAATAACTTTACTGTAGATGGAGTGGAACATCCACTTAGTTTTGGACTTTTTGAAAATGAATGGGAATATGAAAATGATACACTTATACGTAGAGCTGCTTTTGAAGCGTTCTCTTCTAAATTAAGGGAGTATCAGCATACTGTAGCAGCAACATATCAAACTCAAATACAAAAGGAAAAAACAATGGCAACACTTAGAGGATTTGATTCCGTTATAGACAGTTTGTTATTCACTCAAAATGTAGATAGGCAGTTATATAACAGGCAGATAGACTTAATTATGGAGAAGTTAGCACCTCATATGAGAAAGTATGCTAGGCTCCTTAAAAAAGTTCATAAAATAGATGAAATGACCTTTGCGGATCTGAAGGTTGCAGTTGATCCAGGCTACGAGCCTAATATAACAGTAGAGGGGTCTAAGAAATATATTGAGGGTGCCTTATCAATCCTTGGTGAAGATTACCTTACAATGATTAAAAGAGCATATGATGAAAAGTGGATTGACTTCGCACAAAACAAGGGGAAATCTACAGGAGCATTCTGTGCCAGTCCTTATGGGAGTCATTCTTTCATTTTAATTTCTTGGACTGAAAAAATGGCAGAGGTCTTTGTACTAGCTCATGAGCTTGGACATGCAGGGCACTTCAATTCATGTAATGAAAGCCAAAATATTTTTGATACAGAAATCTCAAAATATTTCGTAGAAGCACCATCCACAATGAATGAGATGCTCATGGCAAATTATCTTATGAAAGATAATGATGATCCAAGATTTAAGAGATGGGTTTTATCCTCACTGATAGGTCATACCTATTATCACAACTTTGTGACTCACCTTTTAGAAGCAGCATATCAAAGAGAAGTATACAATATAATCGACCAAGGCGGAAGCGTTCAAGCTACAAAGCTTAATGAAATAAAAAGAAGTGTACTTGAAAAGTTCTGGGGAGATGACGTGAAAATAATTGATGGGGCAGAACTTACTTGGATGAGACAACCTCATTATTACATTGGACTTTATCCTTATACTTATAGTGCAGGACTTACCATAGCGACAGAAGTTAGCAAGAGGATTTTAAATGAAGGTAAGCCAGCTATAGATGATTGGAGAGAAGTACTTAAAGCAGGTTCAACTAAGACTCCAGTAGAGCTTGCAAAAATGGCTGGAGTAGATATAACCACAGACAAACCACTACTTGATACTATAGATCATATTGGTAATATAATTGAGGAGATAATAAAGCTCACTGAGGAAATAGAAGGTTAGATAATGCACGCTATAACTTCAAAAGTATTTTTAAATAAAGCTATGTTAGACAATATTGAGGATTAATGCGTATAAAATTGGCTTGTCTACTCACGACAAGTCAATAAATTTATCGCTCAATTAATCTCTTACACTAATTGAGGTTTATAATGGCGTAACTTTCAATTAATGCACCTAATAGCATTAAAACTAAACCTATACTAAAGAGAATAATTTCTTGTTTAGATAACTTAATTGTTTTCCAACTCTTTGTTGTAGTTTCTTTCCCATCTGTTATTATTAATGAAATATTAACAGTTGCACACAGTATAAATAGTTGTCCACTCATTTCCCATAGCCCTGACCTATGAAAGAGGTCAAATGTTCCAATAAGTCTATCTATTAAAGGAATTGCACCAGTTACAACGGAGAATGACCATGTTCCCAAAACGACTGCATTTAGTATTATCCCTGCAAAAAATGCAAGATAGCCAAGTGGCATAAAACATTGTGATTTGTTTTTTCTTGCCAAGAAGGTATTTCCAAATAATATTACAACCACCGATAGTAGATTAAAAGAAAGAATTTGTAATGATGAAATTATTAAAGCTGGTGAAGTATCCCAGTTTTTAAGTGGGTGTTTGTTCAACAACAAACCTTGTGGGAGTAAATAATAACTTACAATAGTAACTGTAAAAAAAACAAACAAAAAACAAATGTAAGTAGTTATTATTCTCAAAATAACATCATCAGATGTCAAGTTCCTTTTAATACGATTAACATTCACATATTTCAACTCCTTCACTTATAGTGTTATAAGTAATCTTCATAATCTTCATAATATTTTACA
>JANZQE010000407.1:0-5035 GCA_038040705.1 Clostridium sp.
CTTGCAAACCTGGAGTACCGGAAGCTATGCCTACAGCATAAACAGTATAAGAACGTCCTGTCTTCAGCCTTATATTAGGGACATATAAAACAGTGCTTTTGGTGCCAGTAGGCTTAGCTTCCAAAGTATAGGTTCCAGTCGGTACTTTTATATAGTCTGTGAATTCTTTGTAACTGACATTTTTAAATAGAATTGTACCATCTGACAGTGAAATTTCAACAGGGGGAGCATTTGGTGATAAATGAGCGAATTTAACATGGACCATATTTTGAGTATCCATAATTTTAGTTTCTGGAATAGGAAGTAAATCAATATTTGGTAATAAACCAATAGCTGCGACTGTATAAATTTTTCCTGGTGGGACTAAAAGGTTTTTACTAAGTAATGGTGAGGTTTTAGTGCCAGCAACATAGATTTTTACGTTATAATTACCACTCATAACCTCTATATAATCGCTGAAATCTCCATAGGCAAGGATTTTAGATTTTATTATATCATTAATGTACACATCAACTGCAGGGGACTTAGGTGAAGCGTGAAGAACTCTTAAATATGATGTCATTGGAGTTTCCCTGTATAGAGGATAGGGATTATAAATGTTTTTTGGACAATAGAACATAAAAGGCTCCTTTCAAATATTCCTACTAAAACATTATATGGAGCAAAGTCTTACAATGTTACTATAAGTGAATTGATACCACAAATAAAAGAGGAGAGACAGTTTTTCAAACTGAATCTCCTCTTTTATTTATTCTCTAACGTTTCGCAGCCAAAGTTAAAACATGTCTTTCTTATTAAGAAAATAAATAACAAATGCACCGATAAAGCCAATTAGTGCAACCACATACCAGAAGCCTAAAGGATTTGTAGCTAAGGGTATGTTATCTACATTCATACCATATAATCCAGAAACCATATTAGGTATAGCCATAACGATAGTTATAGCAGCTAGAAATTTCATTACTATATTAAGATTGTTTGATATAACGGATGCATAGGCACCCATAGTGCCACTTAAAATATTACTATATATAGTACACATCTCTATAGCCTGTCTATTTTCAATAATGACATCCTCTAATACGTCTTTATCGTCTTCATACCTTTGAAGAATGTCTAGCTTAAGCATTTTTTCCAAGGTGAGCTCATTTCCTTTTAGGGAAGTAGAAAAGTACACAAGAGATTTTTCTAAAGCTAATAATTGAAGGAGTTCTTTATTTCTTAAGGACTTATGAAGTTTTTTTTCTACTATATAGCTTTTCTTATCTATTTGCCTTAGATATATTAGATAATAGTTGGCAATTCTATATAATATTTGTAGCATGAATCTTGATCGTTTATAGGTGAAAAAAGAAGAGATTTTCCCTTCGGTGAAATCTGATAATATTTTACTGTTTTTTAAACATACTGTAATTATAACTTTATCAGTGTGAATCATGGATATAGGGTATGTATCATAGGTTAGTGAATTATCATCCATATCTGTAAAGGGAATGTCAAGGATAATTAAGGTGCAATTCTCTATGTCAATACGAGAGGTTTCTTCTTCATCTAAAGCAGCTTTTAAAAAATCCATAGGCACATTTGCCTTTTTTGATATAAATATTAATTCTTCATCTGATGGGTCTATCATATTAATCCAACAACCTGTTACTATATCATCAGATTTAATTAATTGTCCATTTTCTACGGTATTATATATTGAAAGCATTATGTAAAACCTCCTAGAATAACTTCAGTTATATTATAGTCTATAAAATACAGTATATACAACTATTAAATAATAAAATTCTTATAGAAAAAAATTTAGGAGGTTTCCCTTGGTTGACAAAAAAGGTTGAATAATCGATAATGAAAAGTGTAAAGCTATACACGTGGAATAATAAAATTGGAATAATAATAAAGGGATTAGACTAAATATATTGTAGAGTAATATTGTGGGAGGAGCATTCATGGATATATACCCATTATTTATAATTGCTTTAGCACTATCTTTAGATGCTTTTGGAGTAGCATTATGTGTAGGGTTAAATAATCAAACTAGAGCTTCAAATAAAGTAGCATTTATAATTTCTTTTGGTTTTTTTCAATTTTTGTTTTCATGCATAGGGGCTTATGCGGGCACTCTTTTTAATACATATGTAGTTGCAATGCCAAAAATAATTGGAGGTATGATTATTGCTCTAGTTGGTGTGCTTATGATTAAAGAAGGCTTTGAAAACAATGGTAAGTGTCCATTACTAAAGCCTAAGATGTATTTTATTTTAGGTGTATCAGTAAGCATAGATGCTATGGTTGTAGGTTTTACAATATTAAATAATACGACAAATGTTATATTATTTAAAAATACACTTTTTATTGGGGGAATAACCCTAATTATATCCACAATTGCATTTATAATTTCTAAATATCTAAAAAAAATAGAAGTTGTAGGGAAATATGCTGATTACATTGGGGGAATAGTATTAATAATTTTTGGGCTAAAGATGATGCTTTTTTAAAGGGAAGGATGATAAATATGTTAAAAGAATTAAAGGATTTAAAATCAGTTGAGGCATTTAAATATTTCAAAGAAATGAATCAGATTCCAAGAGGTTCAGGAAATGAGAAAGGGATAAGTGATTGGCTTTTAAACTTCGCAAAAGAACATAATTTGAAGGCTATCCAAGATGAGGCATTAAATATTATAATTAAGAAGCCTGGAACTAAGGGATATGAAAAATCTGAGGTTATAATAATTCAAGGCCACATGGACATGGTTTGTGAAAAAAACAAAGACTCGAAGCATGATTTTTTAAAAGATCCTATTGAATTTATTGTAGAAGGAGATTTTTTAAGGGCTAATGGAACTACATTAGGTGCTGATAATGGTATTGCAGTAGCATTTGGTCTTGCACTACTTGCATCGGAGGATATTCCTCATCCACCAGTAGAACTTTTAGTAACCACAGAAGAAGAAACAGGTATGGGTGGAGCTGGAGCACTAGATCCTAAGAATTTAGAGGGAAGAATATTAATAAATATAGATTCAGAAGAAGAAGGCAAACTTTTAGTAAGTTGTGCTGGTGGTGTAAGAGAAAAAATCAAGCTTCCTATAACTTGGGATGAAGCAGATAAAAGTTTTGTAAACTGTGCTATTAGACTTTATGGCTTAAATGGCGGTCATTCTGGTATGGAAATTAACAAAGGAAGGGCTAATGCTATTAAGCTTATGGGACGTTTCTTAATGGATTTAAAATCAGTTATAGCCTTTAAAATAAATACAATAAGTGGTGGAGCTAAAAACAACGCAATACCTCGTGAAGCTGATGCTATTGTATTGTTTAGAAAAGATGATGAAGCATCAGTTATTAAAAAGTTGTCAGAGTGGAATGCTACTTTTAAAAATGAATATAATGATGTAGATCCAGACATTAAGTTAGATATGGAAATACTAGACACAAAAGTAGAAAAAACTTTTTCTGATGACACAGCTACAAAAGCTCTTCAAATACTTTTCCTCATTCCAAATGGTATCCAAAATATGAGTATGGCGATTGAAGGGTTAGTTCAAAGTTCAACAAACATAGGGGTTCTAACTACGAGTGGAGAGAATATAGAATTTGATTCTGCAATAAGGAGTTCTGTAAAGACTTTAAAGAAATCAATATGTGATGAAACTATAGTACTTGCAGAAATGGTAGGGGCAGCTATAGAGTTTCAATCTGATTATCCAGAGTGGCAATATAATCCTAATTCTCGGATAAGAACAGTACTAGAAAAAGTATACAAAGATATAAATGGAAGCTCGCCAGAAATATCAGCTATACATGCAGGGCTTGAGTGCGGATTATTTAGCGATAAATTTAAAGGTAGTCTTGATCAAATATCTTTTGGTCCTAATATCTACGATGTACACACACCTAAAGAACACTTAAGTATTTCATCTACAGATAGGATGTGGAGTTACCTAGTGGCAATACTAAAGGAGCTTAAATAACTAATCTATTAAGTGTAGATTAAGCATGCTATTGTGAATTTTTAAAAGGCTTCTACTTTTGTAGAGGCCTTTTGTATAATATGGGAGTAGACTAGAAAAAATCGATTTAACTTTTAATTCCAAGCAATACTTGTATTTATCAACATATTGAGGTATTATAATTGATATAATAGGATAGCAAGGTGATATAAATGAATGTAATTTCATTTCTTAAAGAGAATAAAATTAAGATTACTAAAGCAAGAAAAAACATATTGGAAATAATACTTTGCAGTAAAGAAGCAATAAATGCAAAGCTTATTTATGCTTTACTCGAAAAAGATGACATGAAAATAGATTTGTCTACAGTATATAGAACACTGGAATTACTAGAGAGTAAAAAGATCTTAAATAAATTTGATTTGGGTAATAATATGTATAACTACTCATTAAATATAAATGGTCACAAACATATAATTAAGTGTGAGTTATGCCATAAGGAATTGGTTATAGATTGCCCTATACCTCAAATAGAAGAACAAATAAAGGCAAAGACAGGAATAACTCTTACAGAAAGTCATATACTTTTAAAAGGTATCTGTAAAGAATGTAAGAAGTACAAAAATTAGGGAGGTAAGTTTTATGCAATTTTCTTCATTGGTACTAATGGAAATAGATAAAGAAACTAGCCAATTTATTAGAGAGATAGGAAGTTATGAAACTTCTGAAGGAGCGGAATTTGTTACAAAATTAAATTATTATGGAGAATTAATAAACTTGGTTTTCGATACCCACACTGATGTGGAAGAGTGGCAATTCACAGCAATTTTTGATTGTTTTAATGAAGAAATTTTTAGATCTAAAGGATATATTATTGAAGCTATAGATGACGAATATAATCCAACCTGGGTAGTTAAGTTTAAGTATTCTGAAGATCATATGGTTGTTCGCGAAGCAATAATTGAAATATGTGAATTAATTAAGCAAGAACTTAAGGAAGTTTATGAAAAGATCAAAGATAAAGAAGAAGAATATAAATAGAAATCTGAGTAAATACAGCTATTGGTATATCATTTT
>JANZQE010000408.1:0-4330 GCA_038040705.1 Clostridium sp.
TAACCCAGTGTTGAATTACAGGATTTAAGTCAAGATGAAAAATTGAAAGCAAGAAAGGATATAATAAAAGAGGGGCTGAAACAACATTTAAGCAAACATATTAGTTCTATGATAAAACAAGAAGATTTTGTACTGATGAAATATGATATTGATGAACTTGCTTGCAAGAAAAAAACATATATAATCAATTTGTATTTTCATTTCCGGTATTATATTATATAATAATCTAATAAAATTTAAGGAGAATGTAAAAAATGGTATCTACAGTTATATCAAAAATCATTTCATTACAACATAGTTTTACTATGAGTGAAAATGAAATTAGTCAATATGTTATAAGCCATGCAGATCAAGTAGTGTCCAGCACTATTACCTCAATTGCTAAAAAAACTGGTACATCAGATGCAAGCATTAATAGATTTTGCAAAAAAATTGGTTATAAAGGGTTTAATAGTTTTAAAATAGCTCTCGCACAGGAAGATTTCTATAACAATATGATGAAACAAAATAGTCCCTCGCTAGATAACGGTTTCATTTACTCTGTTTCTACAGATTATCGCCAAATGCTGATGAACACTTCTGCTATGCTAGAAGAATCCACTGTGCTAGATGCAGTCGATGCTATTAAATCAGCAACGAATATCCACATCTTCTCTCTATCCAATGTTGCTTTGATAGCAAGCGAACTACAATTCAAGTTTGATCAAATCGGCATTCATTCAAGATCATTTACTGATATTATAGACATGCGTATCCAAGCTACAAATATTGTCCCTGGAGACTTGTCAATATTTATAGCACCAACAATTATGATGCGTGATATTTTTCAAATTGCAAACGCATCCGTTGAACGTGGAGCCAAAAATCTAACAATAACTAGCTATGATGCTCCTAAGTTAAATGATTTATCTGATTATAAATTCATCATATCAGATAAAATTATTGCTTACAATTCCGTATCCTTGTCCAATAATTTAATGTTCCTATATATTATTGATATTATTTATACCGCATTATTAGGTAGCGATAAATCCTTACGTCAGAAAAAGCTAAACTGCGATGCTATCCTAAATAACTATCAGCTGATGGATGCATATGGATTAGATTATTAAGTATTTAAAAGTGTGATCAAATAATTACAACAAATAGTATGCTTCTCCTCGTTGTAGTCGGTTTGAAGAAAAGAGGCCTGATTTTGAACCTATTAGCAACATCTGCATCCTCTAGCTTCTGCAAATTAAAATAGTTGATTTTATAATAAGGCTATGTTAGACAATAATGAGGATAAAAGAATATAAAATGGGCTTGTCGTGAACAGACAAGCCCATACACTTTTTCCTAACTATTAAAGAATAATTATCTCATTGTAAACTAATATTACAATGATTAATGTAGTAATTACAGAAATAGAGCATCCTATTAATTTATATATTATAAATGGGAGACGTTTTTTTCTTTCCATCTCCGATATCATATATGGGAGACGCTTTTTTCTTTCCATCTCCGATACATCACAATTTGACTTGCTAAACTCTTTTTTCAATTTTTTTAATCCTATTTCTCCGAAAACAAGAAACCCCAAACCTACCAGATAACTTATAAAATTAATCATCATAATTTTAATAAAATTTTGCATTGCTTTTCCCCCTAATTTAATTTTCGTTTTTTAAACATTAGCAACACTGCTTGTCCGTTTCACTTCCAATCTGTGTAAGGGGCCAGACCCTTGTCAAAAGCTGGAACAGTTTTTGTTGCTAATATTGAACCAAAAAAGTTAGACATCTCGACCTTATTTTCAACTCCATCACTTTCATGATTGTAGTAGTTTTAATTTAGCCCTCATGATCATATGTGCTGCTATTGCGACAATTGGAAACGAAATCGTGATTGCAACCCATACGCCAATAAGGCCAAAATAATGAGAACCTAAAAAAGCTAGAGGCACATAAACCACAAACATCCTGATTAATGTCAGTGCTGCTGATATAACCGGTTTGTTCATAACGATTAAAGATGCACTCGATATCTTTAGTATACCTTGAGCGCTGTAACTTAAAGGAACTATCCATAGATACTGCTGCACAAGACTTATCACACTTGGGCTGGAAGAAAAAATTCCTGCAAAAGATTTTCCAAATAACATTAAAATTATTGCCATTGCTACTCCATATGCAATTACAAATATTTCGCTAACCGTTATACTTTTTTGAGCGCGACCAACTTCTCCAGCACCTAAGTTTTGACCCGCAAAAGGAATAAGAACCGAAGCAAGTGCAGCATTTACCATTAATGCAAACATTTCAAGTCTAGTGCCTATTCCAAATGCAGCAATTGCTTCTTTGCCATATAAAGCAATAAGTCCTGTGATAACACCTGTAGCTACGGGTATTATCATTTTTGTCACCGCATCAGGAAGCCCTATAAATAAAATTTCCTTCCATGAATTATATATATCTGTTAGAGTTGTGTTTTTGAAGCTTATCAGGTTTTCTCTGATGATCAATATTCTAAGGGCAACAATAAGCGTAATTGCTCTTGAAATAACAGTAGCAATGGCAGCTCCCGTTATACCCATTGGTTTAATAAAAGCAAATCCAAAAATAAACAAAGGGTCTAATATAATGTTTACTCCAGCTGCCACAGCCATCACAATAGAAGGAGTTTTCATATCTCCTAGTGCACGAATGGCATTGTTTCCTATCATTGGTATTACAACAAATGCAACACCCATGTACCATATACGCATGTACTGTACGATGTAGGGCATGGTATCTGAATCAGCACCAAGCATTTTGAAGAGCGGTTCGATGGTTAATAACCCTATTGCTGCAAATATGATAACAAGACCCACTCCGAGTAATAAGCTATCGGTTGCATATCGCTGAATTTTATGGTGATTTCCTTCACCAACAGCCTTAGAAATAACTGCAGATGCTCCAACCCCAATTCCCTGAGATAAACTACCTATTATCAATATAACTGGAAAAGTAAATGTTAAGGCTGCTATCTGATTTGTACCCAACTTACCAATGAAATAAGTATCTACAATATTAAATATAACCATGCTTAGCATTCCAAAAATCATAGGTATTGTAAGTGTCGTGAGAGTTTTTATCACTGGTCCGCTTGTTAACGATTGCTTATTTTTGCTCATATATCATTCTCCTTATCAAAAGTGACATTCCTCTGTGTAAGGTGTCAGATCCTTGTCAAAAGCTAATTAATCATTTTAAATAGAAAAGGCATTACCTAAATGGAATGCCTCTGTAGTAAATTTTAATCCCTTATAAGGTAATAACCTTCCATCCCTCTTTCAGATAATTTGTAAGAGGTTCTCCCATATATATTATTTCTATATCCAGTACTTCTAATTTATCAGTTACTCCATACATGTCTGAGCATGCTCTGCATGCCTGAACCTTAACGCCTGCCTTCTGTACTTTCTTCACATAGTCCTGGAGCTCTGTATCCATGCTTAGAAGTCTGGCGGAAGGTCCCCATATGATTAAAGTTACATCGTCCCACCATCCTTTTAATTTTGCATTGTAAGTATACATAAAAACCATCTTAAGGGCTACTTCCCTATCAGCACTTGTCCACAAAACCGCTAATTTTTCTTGATTATTATCTTTTTTCATCTTATATCCGCCTTTCTAAATATATTTATCTATTTACATAATTCTATACTACTTTATTATATTAATCTATGTCTCAAATTCAAGCCCTTTTCTATAACACATACATAAGTATTCCCACAGTAGTGATACCAGTTATCATGGCCACCAGCATGTTTTTCGAAAAATATGCTGCCAGAATAGTAATAACCGAGGCAATTAAATACTTATTATTAAAGGAAATATCAATATTACCTTTACTTATAAAAATAGTTGGAACAATTAACGAGGTCAATATTGCAGGAGCAATAAAACTCATGAACTTGGTCAATTTGGGAGGTATTTCCCGTTTACCAGAAATTATCATCATCGGGAAACGTGTGCAATATGTCACAATACTCGCACCTAGTATTATAAATATCATCCTAATACTCACAATCAACACCCCCCTTATTAACGTCATCCTTCTCATATTTAGTAGCTAGTCCAGATGCTACATATCCAGCCAGGCTTGCCAATATTCCAGCAATGATTATATACCATTTGCCCGGGATTATTTGACTTCCGATTATGGAGATAACTCCTGAGGTTATTACTGTAACAACCGTAGGAAATTTCTTTACCATAGGTACTATCATACCAATAAATGCTGCTACAAAAGCAAAATCAAAAATATAACTGAGCTCACTGGAAATAATATTGCCGAAAAAATACCC
>JANZQE010000409.1:0-7123 GCA_038040705.1 Clostridium sp.
GTTCTGACGTACTTAAGTAAAATGGAATGCAGTAAGCTTCAGTATCCCAGTAAGTGCTTCCTCCATATTTTTCGCCAGTGAAACCTTTTGGTCCTATATTCAGCCTGTGATCTTCACCTGTATATGTCTGATTTAGTTGAAATATATTAAACCTAATACCTTGTTGCGCAGACACATCGCCCTCGATAACTATATCGCTACCTTTCCATTTTTCTTTCCAAGCATTGGATTGTTCTTTTAATAGCATTTCAAATCCGATTTTTTGAGCGCTTTTTAAATGTTTTTTAGTTATTTCTATTAACTCTGCTACTTCATAATATCTAGAGGATGTATTTGCAACATATTTATATATTATAATTTCATCGTTTTTATTACAATGGATTAAAGCAGTATTAGATACATACTTTTCACTTTGGGTTAGTGCTACAATTGGTTTTATTGTTTCTCCATTTAAAGTTAATTCATAAGCCATATATGTGCAGATGTGAAAATCTAATTTTTTAGTCTTTAACATTAAAAATGCTTCATATGATTTACTTTCCTTAGCTATCTCATCCCAAAACTTCTCGTCATAGTTTGCATCAGAATTAACAACATCGCCATCTAGGTAAGGTGTAATCTCTAATGTACCATTGAAATTCAAGGGTTTTATAGAATATTTAATGGTTCCGATTTCTCCGCGGGTCATACTTATAAATCTTTTAGCGCTTACCCTAACTTCATTTCCATTTGAAAGTATGGCTTCAAAACTTCTTTCTAAATATCCTTCTTTCATGTTCAAAACTCTTTCAAATTTTTTTATTGTGCACTTAGAAAGATCCAAAAAAATATCATTAATTTTAATGCTAATACCAATCCAATTTGTTGAATTTAATACCTTGGCAAAATATTCTGGATAGCCATTTTTCCACCATCCCACTCTTGTTTTGTCAGGATAGTAAACACCAGCTATATAACTGCCTTTAAGTGATTTACCACTGTATTCTTCTTCAAAATTTGCTCGTTGTCCCATATATCCATTGCCTAAACTGAAGATGCTCTCGGATATTTCATTGTTATCATCACTAAACCCCTGTTCAATAATATTCCATTCGTCCAATTTATAATAGTGTTCCATTAAAAAACCTCCTAGTTATTATAGTGTAAAAAATCATAAAAGATTTTTTACACTATAATTCCAATTTATCAAAAACAATATCAGTAAAGCCTGAGAAAATTAAATCAGCCTTTTTTAATATATTCTCAGAACCTATACCGATGCAGTGCATTCCTGCATTAATGGCAGCTTCCACGCCTGCTTCAGCATCTTCAAATACAATACATTGACATGGTAATACCTTAAGTGCCTGGGCACCCTTTAAAAAAACTTCAGGATCGGGTTTTGCTTTAGAAACTTTTGTGCCATCAATTATTGCATCAAAATAATTGGTTAAGTTTAGTTTATTAAGAATAAGCATAGAGTTCTTGCTTGCAGAACCTAAGGCTATTTTTATATTGCTATTCTTGATACTTTTTATAAATGGTATTACACCGGGTAAAATATCATCCGGGGTTAATTTAGATATATACTCCACATACCAACTATTCTTTTTTTGTGCTAGATCTAATTTTGTAACACTATCTAATGTTATACATCCTATCTCTAATATAATGTCCAACGATTTCATTCTACTTACACCTTTTAATCGTTCATTATCTTCTATAGAAAAATCTATATTAAGTTCATCTGCTAATTTCTTCCATGCTAAATAATGATATTTTGCAGTATCAACTAATACTCCGTCTAGATCAAATATGATTGCTTTAATGTTATTCATAGTTTCCCCCTTAAATTTTATGTATCTACCATAGTGATGAAATTAATTACTATGGATTTTTAATAATAAAAACTAATGTTTAAACACTACACTACTATAATAATATAAAATCATACATTTGTGAATGCGTTTGCACAAAATAATATATATTATTTTTTAACTATGACAACTTCGCATGGATTTTCTAGAAGGTTATATCATTTAGTGTAAATATGTTGTGATTATTATAACTATTCATCAATCTGAAAGAAAAGGGAGTTATATAAATACAGTAATAATAACTAGTGTAAGCAAACGGTTGCACTACGCATTATGGGGCTTAGATAGTGTTAAATGGTAGTAGCTGAAATTGTTAGCTTTTTTATTGGTGCCTTACACAACTTTTATACCAAATACTTGTAAAAGCTTACATTGCACAATGACGACTTTAATAATATAATTAAAGTAGAATATTTTAGAAGGTAGGAAGTGAAGTTTTCATGGCAATAACAATAAGAGAAGTAGCAAAAAAAGCAAATGTTTCACCCTCAACAGTTTCAAGAGTACTTGCGGACAATCCGAAAATTAGTGATGCAACAAAAAAAATTGTATATAAAGTAATGAAAGAAATGAATTATCACCCCAATGCAATAGCTAGGAGTTTAGTTAGCAAAACGACAAAGACGATAGGACTCATTTTGCCTAATACTGATGAAGATTTATTTGTTAATCCATTTTTCATTCAGATTATGAGAGGTATAAGTCATTATGCACAAAAAAAAGGGTATTACATAATGTACACGTACAGTAATAATGAAGATCAAGAAGTAGAATATATAGCGAGTCTAATGAATAGTAGAAGAGTTGATGGCATTATTTTGCCAGTGGTAAGAAAAGATGACAAATGCATAGCTTATTTAAAAGAAGCAGATTATCCCTTCGTAGTAATAGGTAAACCTGAAGATACTGAAGGAATTTTATGGGTTGATAATGATAATTTTCACGCTATGTACAGTGTTGTTAATTACCTTATACAAAAGGGTGAGAGAAAAATTGCGTTTATAGGTGGTTCACCTACTCTAAATGTAACTATAAATAGATTAGAAGGATATAAAAAAGCGATGGAAAATGTTGGTTTAAAAATAGACGAAAATATGATAGAGTTAACTGATTTTACTGAAACTTGCGGATATGAGGCTATGAAAAAAATATTATGCACGTCGAGCCCTACAGCTGTGGTTACAACTGATGATTTAATTGCTTTTGGTGCTTCAAAAGCTATAACCGAAACCGCAGACCATCATATTTCGGTTGTTGGGTTTAATAATACACCACTATCTGCCTACCGAAACCCTTCACTATCTTCAGTGGATATTAATTCTGAAGAATTAGGTTACTTTGCAGTTAAATTATTAATAAACAAATTAGAAAATGTAAAAGAAGATATTAATAATTATATTATTGATACAAAACTAGTTGAAAGAGAATCAACTAAATAACTCTAGATTCCTAGGGTTATTTTTTAACTATACTTACATACTATGAATAAAATAGCTATTAATATATTTTATGTTACGCAATGGTTGTTAGAGATCATCAAGATTTTAAGGAGAGATAGTTGATAATGAAAATAATATTAGAAGACAAAGAATCCACATATTATGGCGATGATTTAGGAGCAGTTTATACACCTCTTAGTACAACATTTAAGGTTTGGGCACCTACCGTAGAAAAAATAACACTATTAGTTTATGAAAATTTTAAAGACGACAAAAGAGAAGAATATGAAATGACAAAAGCAAATAAAGGAGTTTGGGAGTTTGTGCTTTTGGGCGATTATAAAAATAAGTATTATAATTACTTAGTATATAAAGATGGAGTGCAAAAGGAAACGCCAGATATCTATACTAAAGGCGCAAGTGCTAATGGTAAAAGAGGTATGATTGTAGATTTTTCTTCCTTAAATCCTTGTAATTGGGAAAAACATAGGAGACCTGTAGGGATTAATAGAACCGAGGCAATAATATATGAAGTACATGTCAGAGATTTTTCAGTAGACGCAAACTCCGGGATTCAAAATAAGGGAAAGTATTTAGGTTTTACAGAGAAAAACACTAAAACTTCTGAAGGTGTGGTTACAGGACTTGACCACCTAAAAGATTTAGGAATAACTCATGTTCATTTATTACCTGTTTATGATTTTGCAAGTGTGGATGAAACTAAAGATGAGTATAATTGGGGCTATGATCCCTATTTATATAATGTGCTGGAAGGTACTTATGCTACAGATGCTAAGGATGGCACAGTAAGAATTAGAGAGTTTAAGTTATTGGTTCAAACACTACATGAAAATGGAATTAGTGTAGTTATGGATGTTGTGTATAATCACACTTTTGCTATTGAAAATTCACCAATGGATATCCTGGTGCCAGGATATTATTATAGAAAGGATGATCAAGGTAATTATACTAATGGATCAGGGTGCGGGAATGAAACAGCCTCTGAGAAGCCAATGATGAGAAAATTTATGGTGGATAGTATTAAGTTTTGGGCTGAGGAATATAAAATAGACGGTTTTAGATTTGATCTTATGGCTCTTCATGATATTGATACAATGAAAGAAATTGAAAAGCAGGCAAAAATTATAAACTCTAATATTATTATTTATGGTGAGCCATGGACAGGTGGAACATCATCATTAGATCCTTCATTACAATTATGAAAAGGCAGCCAAAGGAATATGCAGTTATCTGTATTTAATGACAATCTCCGAGATGCACTAAAAGGAGATAATGACGGAACTCGAATTGGTTTTGTAAATGGTGGATCAGGACTTGAAACAGAAGTTAAAAAGGGGATTGTGGGCAGTATTAATTATAGCAATGATATATCTAATTTTGCTAAAGAGCCAGGAGAAACGATTAACTACGTAAGTGCACATGATAATTTGTGCTTATACGATAAAATAGAGAAAAGCAATTCAAATAATACTGAATTTGAAAGAGAAAAAATGAATAGGCTAGCACTAGCTATAATTCTTACATCTCAAGGAGTACCTTTTATTCAAGGCGGATCTGAAATACTAAGGTCTAAACAGGGAAATCATAATTCCTACAATGCAGGGGACGCTGTTAATGAAATACTTTGGAGCAAAAAAGCTGAATGTGCAGAAACTTATGAATATATTAAAGGTTTAATTACGTTAAGAAAAAGTCAAAAGGTTATGACTTTAGACAGTGAAGAGGAAGTAAGAAAAGCCTTGATATTCCTCCAAACACCACTTAATTCTGTAGCCTATGAGTTAACCTCTCCATTTAAATATGATTATAGTAAATTAATTATAATTCATAATTCTAACAATCAACCCATAAAAGTAGCGCTACCTGATGCAACCGCGTGGAAAGTTTTGGCAAACGAACATGAAGTAGATAAAAAAGGATTAAGTAAAGGCGCTGTAATTTGTATTAATGAAGTAATAGTTCCTTCCATTTCTACTTATATATTATGTAAATAACTATTAAAGAGACTACCTACGGTCGCCTTTTTATACTAAAGTTTGGAGGGTGATAAACAAATGATGTATTTTCAAATACTTTTTTCTTTTATAATATTCATAGTAGCTAACATTTACGTTGGTAAAAAAGGATGGCTATTTGTAAACCGGGTAATACCTAAAATAAGTATTTATTTATATTGGGTGTTGTTTATTTTTATAGCTATATCATTTGTAATAGGTAGATTTTCTAAAAATAAAGTGCCACACTTTTTTGAAAAATTTCTTAATATTGTAGGTGCATACTGGATGGCAGCTTTTTTATATTTTCTAATATTATTAGGAATCATAGATATCATAAAATTAATATTAGGTATAAAAGTGTTTTCATTTATTAACACCAATACTCTACGAACGATATATTCTATGTCTAATGTTTTCGCACTTATTATTGTATCCGTTTTGCTAGTGTATGGAACCTACAATGCAACAAATCTTAAAACAACAAAGTATGCATTGAAAATCAACAAGGATGCAGGTAAGTTAAAAAAATTAAATATTGTAATGATATCTGATTTACACCTTGGTGATATTGTTGATAAGCAAAGACTTTCAAAAGTAGTAAGTGAAATTAATGAATTAAAACCAGATATAGTAATAATAGCTGGGGATATTATTGATGATTATATAAAACCTTTTATTGATCAAGATATGGGCCAAGAATTTAAAAGAATAAAATCTAAATACGGGGTTTACGTGGCTTTTGGTAACCATGAGTATTATGGAGGGTCAATAGATAAGATAGTTTATGAATATGAGAATTCTGCAGGTTTTAATATATTAAGGGATAATAAAGTATTAATAGATAATAGCTTTTACCTTGTGGGAAGAGAAGACATCTCATACGAGAGGTATTCTAAAACAAAACGAAAAAATATTGATGATTTACTAATAGATGTGGATAAGAACCTACCTATTATTGTAATAGATCATCAACCTTCAAATCTTAACCAAGGAGAAAAAGCTGGTGTTGATCTTCAATTGTCGGGACATACTCACAAAGGACAATTGCTACCGGCTAATATCATTACAAAAAGGTTATTTGAAAATGATTTTGGTTTACTTACTAAAGGGCAATATAATGTAGTTGTTTCGAGCGGAGTTGGGACCTGGGGACCGCCTATAAGAATAGGATCATCTTCAGAAATAGTTCAAGTAGAATTGGAATTTAAATAATAATCATAATATAAATTTTAATTAGGTCCAAAACAATGAAAAGCCTGCAGTTTTTAAATTGCAGGCTTTTCTACTTTATTGTAATTACTATAAGAAATATTAATTCCTTTAGTTTGATAACAACATTTAAGGCTCTATCTCAATATAAGCAATCGCTTTTTTGTTAAAGAGATATTTTTTTCCCATAGTATTGACCTCATGAGGCCTAGAATTTTCAAAATTATAAAACCAACTTTTAAATGCGTCACTTTCTGATTGTTTCAAATCGAGTAGTTCTTTGTCACCACCAATAAAAGAAATCGTTAACATTTTACGCACGCCCTTTCATGTACAGAATATTCTGTTCTAATACTTATTCTATATATGAAAGGAATATCCTTTATTTAAAAGTTTATTTATTAAAAATATTAAAAATATTAAAAATATTAAAAATATTAAAAATATTAAAAATATTAATAAATCTATTAACGTAAAAAAAAGCAATCTACACTAGAATTATAACAGTGATAGATTTGCTTTTTAAATTATTAGTCTAGGCATTCTAAACATTCATTAATTACTTCTTCTGTAATTTCAAATAATTCGTCTTTTTTCATAT
>JANZQE010000410.1:0-3592 GCA_038040705.1 Clostridium sp.
CAAATGTAGAATCAGGGCGATCTGTCGAATCTTCATTTTCAGGGGATTCTAAAGAATTATATGAATTACTAGAATATGAAAAACAAAATAATGGGCATATCGTTTGGGTTCTAGGCCCAGCTGTGGTTTTTGATTATGATACTAGAGCTGCACTATCAGCGCTTGCTGAAAATGGGTACGTAAATGCTCTTTTGGCTGGGAATGCTATGGCAACCCATGATCTAGAGGGCGGGCTACTCGGGACATCGCTCGGTCAAAATATATATACTCAAGAATCTGTTGAAATGGGACATTATAACCATTTAGATCTAATAAATGAGGCACGACGCGCAGGTTCTATAGAAGCATTAATCAATGAAGGAAATATAAAAGATGGATTTATGAAAACCTGCATAGAGATGGATATACCTGTAGTTCTTGCTGGGTCTATAAGGGATGATGGTCCACTCCCACCCGTTTACCATGATATATCTTCTGGACTCGATGCTATGAAAGAAGAAACCGATAAAGCAACAGTAATAATTTGTCTTGCTACGGTTCTTCACTCAGTAGCAGCTGCAAACTTAGCTTCATCATACAGAGTTGTAGATGGAAAAGTAAGACCTGTATATTTTTATTCTGTAGACATTGCAGAATATGCAGTAAATCAAGTATCAGTTGCTAGAGGATCTGCAAGTGTTAAAACAATAGTTACTAATGTTCAAGATTTTGTCGTTAACGTTAAAAAAAACTTGCTCTAGTGTAACTTTTAACCTATTTATTTATAAAAGCACTAACATACATTATTATATTAGTAGGAGGAGATTTTAAATGAGTTTTAAATTACCAAAGTTTACGCCGCCGGATTTCTCGCAAGATATTCTTGTTAATGCTCCAGACTGTAAACTCGAAGAAGTAACTAAAGAAGGTGTTGCACATAGTGAGTATCATGCATTATCAATATATCCTGAATATTTTAAGATTAAAGGGAAATGGATAATAGCTACTGAAAGCCGTATGGATAGCGTTGCAATTGTTACTCCAGATGATCACATAGAAGTTGTGGAATTCAGGAATTTAAAAGTTGGCGATAAAGTTGTCGTAGGAAGAACTGAAGATGGAAGTGACGGTATATACATGTATACTACTGGTTTTCTTAATGATGATGGAGATGCTGATACCTTTGCATTTAGAAGTGGGAGATCAAGAGAAACAGCTTTCTCTAAAGACTACGATGAGTTATACAAAATTATGCAATATGAAAAGGAACATGATGGAAAAATAGTTTGGGTTTTAGGACCCGCAATTGCATTAGATGATAAATCAAGAGATGCATTTGCCTCACTCGTCGAAAACGGGTATGCTCAAGCTGTTTTATCTGGAAATGCCCTTGGTACTTATGATTTAGAAAATGCTAGGTTCAACACAGTTTCAGGTCAGGAAACTTTTGAGTCCCGTGAAAATTCCCATTACAACTATATGGCAACTATAAATGAGGCACGACGCGCAGGGTCCCTTGCCGAGCTCATAAATTCAGGGAAAATTAAAGACGGTATATTAAAAGCTTGCTTTGATAATGATGTGCCTGTAGTACTTGCTGGTAGTATAAGAGATAGATATGCACTTCCAAATACATATGACAATGTGTATGAAGCTCAAGATGCTATGAGAAAACACACAAGAAAGGCAACTATGCTTATATGTTTATCGTCAGTACTCCATACCATAGCTGCAGGAAATATGACTCCATCTTACACAGTAAAAGATGGTACTGTTAGACCAGTATATATATATTCTATAGATATACAGGAGTTCTCTGTTAACAAATTATCTGATCGAGGAACATTAGAAGTTAAGACATTAGTTACAAATATCCAAGACTTTATAGTTAACGTAGCTGAAGCATTAATTAAATAATACAAAAGAGTACCTATAGGAAAACACCATCTAAAATGTGTGTCTATCCCATAGGTACCTTTTTAATTAGTTAACATTAAATTATAAATTCTTTTCGTAAGCCTCAACCATTTTTTTAACCATTTGCCCGCCTACAGAACCATTTTCTCTTGAAGTTAAATCTCCATTATAACCCTCTGAAAGTTTTACGCCCACTTCACTGGCAGCTTCCATTTTAAATTTGTTTAATCCAGCCTTAGCCTCTGGTACCAATACTCTATTTCTATTTGACATTTAAATTACCTCCTTTTTATTTGATAATGATTTTCATTCGTGCTATTATATTGTGCATTATCACAAAAAATACTCATAGTAATTAGTGGCTATTTTAATATAAAAAAATAAAACAGTATAATTATGTAAAAAAACAAGCAACTATTAGAAAGCATAGACTCCAGTCTATGCTTTCTACATCTACTTTGCAAATATTTTTAATAATCGTAAATAATGATTTGCTTCCCGTAAAGTATGATCAGCCAATAACGGTATTATTATGGACTTAATTTTACATTCTACCAATCCTTGTGTACCTTGTGATTTAAATTTGACTATTTCCTCAGTTGCTTTAAGGCTATCCTTTGTAACTTTTAAAATTGGAATCGTTTTATTCATTGCTTCTTTAGACTCTTTTGTCAGCTTATCAAACTCATTTCCAAAGTTATTTGCCATATTTATAAGCTCACCCTCCGTTGGGTCAAGAAGTCCACGAATAAATTTTGAGTGATCAGCCATATTTTTATTCCAAAATGTTTCTTGCTCATACATTTCTTTATCCAACATGATTTCCTCACGATTTTGAAGCCTTTGAACTAAGTGAAAATAAGATCTTGCTTCTCCTATTATATGATCTATAAGTAAAGGGTAGTTGCTTGTGAATATCCTACATGATAAAACATTTGATAAAATCATAGTCTTAAACTGTACTAACGGTTTAATTAATTCCATAGCTCTCTGGTTTAGCATAAATACTCTTCGTTCAAGCATAGGATTGAATGTCATTATTGTATCGCTACCCATTAATCCCGTTTCTGATTTTGTTAAATCGGTTGGAATAATTACTCCTGTAAGATATGCTGAAGCCATCTCAGCTTTTAATGTAAAAGGTGTTATTACTTCACCTGACAGTAATACACTAGGGCTAACAACACCATTAGAAAGTGATATAGTGTCTCTTAAAAGTCTGTCGAACTGCATTCGGAAATTGTCCGCCTTCTGGATATAATTCGAATCCTTTTGCGTAAAACTTACTTGTAAAAAGAATGAGTGTTCCTTCATAATCCGCGCAAAAAAAAGGTGCAATTCTAGTGATTGTCTTACAAATTCTGTATTAGATAGCATGATTGATTCTCCTCAACAATTTTTTTATTCACTATCATTATATTAATTGACTACATAAAAAATACATAAAGGGTGACAAATCGCTTGTTAATTAAACGCAAAAAAAATCTCTGTAGAGAGATTTTTTGCGTTTAATTATGTAATTGGCTCCCCATAAATCGGGACTACTCTTGTCCAACCTTTCATTTTTCCATACTTAAGATATTTATCATAATACTCAAGCTCTGCATTAAGTAGCCTGCTCCATAACTTGCGCAATGCTTCATTCCTAATTGTCTCAATAATTGCTCTAACATGAGCATCTATTGAAGCTAATTCC
>JANZQE010000411.1:0-7602 GCA_038040705.1 Clostridium sp.
GATACTCCACCTGCACCAAAATCATTACATCTTTTTATAAGTGTAGTAGCCGCAGGATTTCTAAACAGTCTTTGAATTTTTCTTTCTGTAGGTGCATTTCCCTTTTGAACCTCTGCTCCTGAAGTTAGAATAGAGCTTTCACTATGTTTCTTCGAGGATCCAGTAGCTCCGCCACAACCATCTCGTCCTGTTTTTCCACCAAGTAATATAACTACGTCTCCAGCCATTGGCTGCTCGCGAACCACGTTCTTATATGGCGCCGCTCCAATAACTGCACCTATCTCCATTCTTTTAGCAACAAAACCTTCATCATAAACCTCAGAAACAAGTCCTGTGGCAACTCCTATTTGATTTCCATAGGAACTATATCCATGTGCTGCTTCAAGTGTTATTCTTCTTTGAGGAAGTTTACCCACTATAGTATCCGAAACTTTCACTGTAGGGTCACCGCACCCGGTAACTCTCATTGCCTGATACACATAGCTTCTACCTGATAAGGGGTCTCTTATTGCTCCACCAAGACAAGTAGCCGCTCCCCCAAAAGGTTCTATTTCAGTTGGGTGATTATGTGTTTCGTTTTTAAACATTACTAACCATTTTTCCATTTCACCATCAATATTTGCCTCCACAACTATACTACAGGCATTTATTTCGTCTGAAACATCAAGATCCTTTAACTTACCTTTTTTTCTTAAGTCTTTCATACCAATAATTGACATATCCATAAGTGTAACGTCTCTTTTTTTCGTACCATAAACAAAATCTCTAGTAGCTAAATATTCTTTGTATGCTGCCATAATAGGTTTAGAATATTTGCCCTCTTCTATATTGACATCCTGGATTATAGTATTAAAAGTTGTATGTCTGCAGTGATCTGACCAATAGGTATCTATAACTTTTATCTCAGTTATAGACGGGTTCCTCTTTTCCGTTTCACTAAAATAATCCCTACAGAATTTCAAATCGTAAAAACTCATAGCAAGACCATTTTCACTTAAGAATTCATTTAAATTTTCATCGTTCATATCAATAAAAGATTCAACTATACGTACCTTATCTGGCTCAATAAAATTCTGCTGTAATTTTTTTGGTTTTTCCATATCTGCTTGTCTAGAATCTACAGCATTGATACAATATTCCTTGATCGTGTTTAGCTCATTTGCAGTAATGTTACCCTTTAATATAATAACCTTTGCAGTTTTAACTATAGGTTTATCTTTCTCCGTTAAAATTTGTATACACTCCGCAGCTGAATCTGCTCTCTGATCATATTGTCCTGGCAAGAACTCAATAGCAAATACTGATTCTGCCCCTTCCATATCTAGCTCTTCATCATAAACCACATCTACTGTAGGTTCTGAAAATATAGTATTCCTTGATTCAATGTACTGCTCATCTGATATTCCCGTAATATCATATCTATTAACTATTCTAATACTTTCTAAACTAATTATCCCTAAATTCACTTTTATGTCCATTAACATTTTTTTATTTTCAACATTATAGTTCGCTTTTTTCTCTACATATAACCTATATATTTTATTTTCCATAGCTAATACCTCCAAAAAATAAAATTTATACGAATGTTATTCATTAAATATATTTTATAATTCGTTATAATGTGATTATAGTATACTTTACACAATAATTAAAGCATATTTTACAATAAATATATTTTTAACTCCTTTTAAAATATAAAAAAAACAGCAGAATGGCATAAATAGATGCCATTCTGCTGTTTTTTATTATAAGTCTTAGTTTTTCACTTCAAAATCATCTTCATAATTTCTCAAAGATTTTTTTACCAATGCTCCAAGCCCTAATAATGCCAGTAGATTTGGTATAACCATTAATGCATTAAAAGTATCTGCCAGTTCCCAAACTAGTTCAACTTTTAGAGCTGAACCTAATATTATAAATATAAGTACTAAAAATCTATATGCATTTAATGCTTTTTTACCAAATAAATATTTAACATTAACTTCTCCAAAGAAATACCAAGCTACTATTGTAGAAAAAGCAAAGAAGAATAACGCTATAGCTATAAATAAATGACCAAAACTTCCCATTCCATTTTCAAAAGCCTTTTGTGTTAATGCTATACCAGTAGTTTTTCCATCTAATGCTCCTGTAGTTAATATAACAAGCGCAGTTAATGTTAAAATTATAAATGTATCAATGAATACACCCACTATTGCAACTAATCCTTGTTCAGCTGGATGTTTAACTTTTGCAACTGCATGCGCATGTGGTGTTGAACCCATCCCAGCCTCATTAGAAAATAGTCCTCTCGCAATCCCATAGCGCATAGCTTCTTTTACGGAAACTCCGATTATACCACCAGTAGCAGCTTTAGGATTAAAGGCTCCCACAAATATCATTTTGAATGCCGGTCCTATATCAACATAATTAGTTAGAATAATTACTAAACTACCTATTATATAAAATACAGCCATAACTGGAACTACTTTTTCAGTAAATGCTGCAATTCGACCTACTCCTCCAATGAAAATCATTCCAGCCAATGCTGCAACAATAACACCAACAATTATACGAACATTAGAATTAGAACTTATCGCAGCACCTATTGAATTAGCTTGTACCATGTTACCTATAAACCCCAAAGCAATTATTATAGTTACTGAGAAAAATGCTGCAAGCTTTTTACTACCAAGCCCTTTGCTAATATAGTAAGCAGGCCCTCCTGTAACTTCACCATCCACGGTCTCTTTGAATTTTTGACCAAGCACTGCTTCAGCAAAAATAGTCGCCATGCCAAAGAACGCACTTATCCACATCCAAAATATAGCACCCGGTCCTCCTGCAGCTATTGCAGTTGCAGCTCCTGCTAAATTTCCTGTTCCTACTTGAGCTGCGATTGAAGTTGTCAAAGCCTGAAAGGATGACATTCCATCTTGTCCTGCTTTACTTCCAAATTTAATTCCTCCAAAAGTTTTTTTAAAGGATTGTTTAAATTTTCTAACTTGAACAAATCTTAAAGTTACTGTAAAGTAAATTCCTGTGCCACATAACAGAAATATTAATAAATACCCCCACAAAACTCCGTTAATGCTTTTAATAATTGATAAAAAATCCATAAATGCACATCCCTTCTAGGTATTAAGTTTATTACAATATATGTAGTTTAGAAAACTAACACCTTTTAATGTATTATCTTGTGAATATTTTATCATTATACCATATTTATCCTATTTGTCAGATCTTTTTTTACTTTTATATATAAATAATCTATATTGCTATATTCTTAAGCTTAAGCAGAATAACCCTGGCACCCTGATTAAAAGTCAGGTAGATAGCTTTTTTAACTTTTAGTACTTCTTATTAACCCCTTGTATCTCAACACTTATAGGTATAATTCTAAAAGAACAGTTAAAAAGAATGATAAATAAAAAGGCATTGCTGCCTTTTGGGTTAATGAACAGTATATGAATATTGAATCCAACTCTCACTTGTGTTCTATTTTCAAGTTTACAATATAAAGTATAAATAATATTAAGCCTAATATAGTCAAAACGCTTGGTATGACAAGCATATCATAATTACCCTGAATAACTCCATGAACTCTGCCATACCATTCTCCAAATCCCCAGGACAGGCAAACTGTAAATGCTTTCATTAAAGCTACGCCTGCAAATATATTTCCATATGGCTTTCTTCGAATTAGCAGTGTAGCTGCAATTGCAATTGCAGGAAAAACAATACCTAAATCCAGAACAAAAACCCCGTAGGTATCCTGTGGAATGTGCCTTGCAATGTCAGGTGAAATTCTTATTAACCAAATGAGACCTAACATAAATACAATACTATAAAGAAATATACTTATGGATCTACATAAGCCTTTAGATAGCGACGTTTTTACTACAACCTCAGTTGGAAAACTAAGAAGTCCTAAAACAATACTATATATCGATAAACTAAATATGGCGAGATAAACAAGATAAATTGTTGTATACTGACCTTGCATTACATAAAGTGCGTAGCCATAAAAAAAAGTACCGCAAAGCCCGATTATAGTAATTAACAACTTATAACCCGGACGCCTTAGGAATAAACCCGATAAAAAGGCTAGAAGCACAGCTAGCGGAATAAATATTATATCCTGTGCCCTAGAACCTACCAGTAAAAACTTTGTGATTAATCCTGATGATAACACATCATTATAAATGCTTTCATTTAGAATACCTTCGAGACACGCAAATATGATAAGCACTGACATGATAAGCGTCATAATTGCAATAATCCTACTTCTTTGTATGATAATACCACTACCATCGCTACTTAATGGTTTTTTAAATTCCATAAACCTTTCCCCCTTCTCTTTACTACTTAACCCATTACTGCTAATATATTCGTCAATGTTTTTTATTAATATAATGAAAATATGAATATAACATAATTTATGAATTAATATAGGTTATTATTTCATCTATATTTTTCTTCCTTGTAAAATCAACTGCTTTGTCATAACTACCTAGCATACCTCTTTCATCAGGTGTTAATAACTCCTCTGAAATCCATTAACCTTTCATATTCCAAATGAAACCTAATAGATACCATCTGCCGTAAACTCGCCCTTTCCCTTTAGGTAGCTGTCGAAAAATTCAAGGCAGATTTTGTTTATCGTCTTGAGACAGTATTCGGTGCCTGTGGTAGATTTCTTCCCGTTAAACATTCGCGTAAGGAATGGGCTTGTAAGTGCCAAATCTGTTAGGGTTAAATGCCCCACACCACTCATGTGGACATTAAATGCGGTTGCATTGGTTCCGGAAAGCAGGGCATAATTTTCCTCGTATTGTGGCCACTGATCGAGATTGCTCCATGAGCTATCTGAATACACATTAAGCACAGGCACTGGATAGATATCATCTTTGAAGACGAACTCGCCGTCCTTAACCCCCTCAATATCGCACATGAATGGAGATTCCAGCGCAATAACCGCGCTAACATCATTTCTCATTCTACCTATACCAAGTGCTGCCGATCCTCCGAGAGAATGTCCCATAACTCCGATTTTTGATGTGTCAACAAGTTTGTATGCTGTATCAGCATTATTGTTTTCTGCCTCTGAAAGTATATGATCTATCACAAAATCTATGTCGCCGGTGCGTATTTTCATCCATTTTTGATAATACACATAGCTTTTCTGTCTGTCAGCTCGTGCGTTCTCGGCGGAAACATCCTGCATATACCCCATATCTATACGTGTCGTACGCCCATCCTCGCCTTTAGTGTATAAGCATTGGTAAGTATGGTCGATTGAGCATACAACATAACCCTGACTTGCGAGTTCATTATAAAGCGATTCATTGCTCGATTTAGTGCCAAATCCACCATGCGAAAAAACTATCAGCGGGTACCTTTTGTCTTCATTTTCAGGATACCACAGTTGCACATTTAGATTTCTGTTTTCTCCAGTATCGGTGTAAGTTTCAACACGTTTTGTATCAGTATATGTGTGTGTTATGGTTGCAACCTTATATTCGCCTGTCACCTCCATCGTCTTATGCTGTGGAAATATGATTGCCGGCAGAGTTAACATAAATATAAGCACCGTCATTCCTATTGCTTTCAAAACAACACGCACTGATTTGTATGCTTTTTTCTCTTCCTTTTTATGAATTAAGGCAATCACTCCGATTATTGCAAGCAAAAGTAACAAGGTTGCTAGAGCATAATATCGAGAGCTCCATTCAATTATCGGTAGAATTGTGAGCACTACAAAGCCTATAAATGCAGCAATTCTGATAATATTTCTTAGCTTTTGTTGGTTAGATTTCGTAATAATGCAGAAAACTGCAAATGCAATTTCAGCAACAACTATCATTGAAAATATTAAAATACCCATTTTTTATTACCCCTTCTTAACTTAATCTTTATTGGAATTATATCTTGCAATTGTTTATCAAACCTAAATATAACCTTAATTCTTATTTTCTTTATAGATTTTTTCATCTATATTTCTCATGATTAATATTATAAAGTAGATTAAAAGCAAATTAAATATAGTGAACATTAAAATTTGAACCAAAGGTACATATACACCAGAATGAATTTGCACAATAATCATTGCTATTATTGCAGTTAACAATGTTACTTCTTTAATACATATAACAGCAGCCAATATATATCCAAAAGGCTTTCTTTTAATTAAGAGTATACCAGCAAGTATGGTAGTTGGTACCAGAAAGCCAAGATCCAAAGCTTGAATAGTAAGGGTAGCGTATTGCTCCAAAATCTTAGGAGTGATTCCTTGTTTAAGAGCTGGTAGAATTATTCCAAGCCACATCATCCCCACAGCAATGGATATAAATATAAGAAACCCACCGATTAATTTAACGGGAAGCTTTTTTGAAAAGCAAGAGCAAATGGTTTCAAGATTGAATGACATCATAGTAAGGGTAAAGGCATAGAAGCTTAAGGACATGATCATTACATATATTAGAAAGAAGCTGTTAAACATACTGAGAAAACTATAAGAGGTATAGGTGTATAAAAAAAATTAACTTAAATCAAAGAATAGTTCCGTCTTTTCCCCTACTTTTTTAAAACCACATTTTTTATACATTTCTTTTGCCTCCTCTAATAGCTATACCATTATAATAACAAATATATAAATTTAAATTTCTACTTTGACAGAGCATTTTCTATGGATTTCAAATACGCTTTGCTCGTAGCTGTAGCACCACTTATAACATCAACACTGATGTCCTGTTTTTTTATAACACTATTAATCAGCTCAGTAGATACCTCTGTTTTTTCAAATATCACAGTCTTAGGAATAGTGATTTGTGTTATTTCTTTGTTTTTAAGAGTAACATTGACTTCATTAGACCATCTTCCACCGTTATATTTACCTTTATATACTCCATCTTTAAGTTGTGCAGTATCAATGGAATTGATACTCATATTTTTGCCAGGATTTAATCCCCTTGTCATATATATACCTGTACCGCCAATAATCAATACTAATAAAAAAATGCCAACTAAAATAATTTTATTAAACTTCCTCACTAGAATTCCCCCCGCCTTTATTATCCATCTCATTAATATTTAACTGCATCTTCTGCATTACTCTTCTCGCAACTTCTAATTCATCTTTTTCTATATTTTTAAACAATGCCCCAGTAAAAGATGTACCTTCCCCTCTAAGCTTTGTCCAAAAATCATAGCTGCTCTCAGACAATTTAAGTCTAGTTATGCGTGCATCTTTTAAATCCTTCTGCAAAATCAATAATCCCTTTTGCTCTAGCTTTAAAGCAACCTGTTTGATGTTCTGATGTGAACTTCCCATTTCCTTTGCAACTTCTTTGATTGTAGGTGGCTCATCAAATAAATTTTGTATAATAACTGATAAGAACCACTGCTTTGTTGTAATACCAAATCTTTTAAATTCTCTTTCAAGCATAGTATCCACTCTGTTAGCAACTATGAAAATCACTCCAAATAAATATTGCCTGTCACTCATCTTTTCAGCCTTGTTCATAACCAACATCCTCTCTGTACTTTTAGTATGTTACATATATAAGTAATATGTTACCTATATAGATAATATATTACCTTTTTCTTGGTTTGTCAATGGTT